>NZ_LT745763.1:3767398-4067398 GCF_900166595.1 Virgibacillus dokdonensis
GCCAAGCCAAGTCTTTAGGCGAAATATATATGAAAAAACCGCCTGCAAGTCTCATAGTAGATGGTGGTTATCCAAATTTAAGTCATGGCGGTTTTTTGTACTTAAACTTATCGTATCAATAAAGGGGAGATTACAATGGTAGAAGCAGTAGAAACGATGGATGGATGGTATAGTTTGCATGATTTTCGCACTGTCGATTGGACTTCATGGAAGCTTGCAAGTGAAGAAGAGAGGCAAGAAGCAATTCATAGTTTACAGCAAATGCTTACTAAATGGGAAGAAGTAGAAGCAGCTAAAAACGGAAGCCATGCCCTTTACAATATTGTTGGTCAAAAAGCTGATTTGATGTTCATGTTTTTGCGCCCAACTACGAACGAGTTAGCAGCTATTGAAAATGAATTGAATAAATCAAAGATGGGAGCATTTTTAATCCCTGCTCATTCTTATTTTTCCATAGTAGAACTATCTAAATACCGCCCTTATAAAGAGGAGCATCCAGAATTAATTCCAGAAATAGCTCAGCGGTTAAAACCAATTCTTCCAAAATGGGAGCATGTTTGCTTTTATCCTATGGATCGCCGCCGTCACGGAGATGAAAACTGGTATACATTAGAAAAAGATGTACGCGGTAAATTATTATATGAACACAGTATGACAGGTCGTAAATATGCCGGTAAAGTATCACAAATCATCACTGGTTCCATTGGACTTGATGATTGGGAATGGGGCGTAACATTATTCGCTCACGATCCATTACAATTCAAAAAAATTGTTTATGAAATGCGATTTGATGAAGTTAGCTCGAGATATGGAGAGTTTGGAGAATTCTTTGTAGGTAACTATTTAGCGAAAGAACAGCTTCCTGCCTTCTTTAAAATATAAAACAACTTGGTGCCTTTACACGTTGGCTTCGTCCCATGTGTAAAGGCTTTTTTTCACTATAAAATCTCGTATAAGTAAAACTAGTGCTTTCGCCTTTAGATCTTGGCGACAGGCGAAGTTTTTCTAAAACAAATCATAACTATGTTCCTTGTAGCATACATATGATAATGCACCGAGATTGGACAGAAATGGGGATTGCTCATGTCACTAGTGGCTCATACTGATAAAGATATTGAATTATTAGCAAGATTAATGCGAGCAGAAGCAGAAGGTGATGGTGAGTTAGGAATGTTAATGGTAGGAAATACAGGCATAAACAGAGTCATCGCCGATTGCTTAGACTTTACAAATATACGTAACATTCGAAACATGGTATACCAAAGCCCCGGAGGTTTTGAAGCTACACAAAGAGGATATTTTTACCAAAGAGCAAGAGAATCAGAAAAACGCCTAGCACGTAGAGTTATCCAGGGAGAACGACAGCATCCAGCTTCTAACTCTCTATGGTTTTTTCGGCCAGAAGGGAGTTGCCCAGCACAATGGTTTGGACAGTGGAACGTTGGACGGTACAAATCGCATTGCTTTTTTGCCCCAACCGCTTCAGAATGTCCGACCGTTTATCGTTAATAAGGAGGAGGAATGAAAAATAGCAACTGTTTTATTTGAGAAGATATTTCTTCGTGCTTTAAACTTAAACCCTATTCAGTTTTAAGGAGGAGTTTCATGAGTGAAAACCAAACAAACCCGCAAATGAATACGTATCCGTATTATCCGTATTATTACCCAGCAACGTCACAAGCCTATTATCCAATCTATCCAATGCGGCAACCTTCTCATCAGTCCTATGCACCGTCTCAACAGCCCTATCCAACAACAAGTGGTTTTAACCAAAACCAAGGCATGCTACCAGAACAAGAATCCTATATTGAAAATATTTTACGATTAAATCGTGGTAAAGAAGCAACGGTATATATGACATTTGAAAATAACGACCAATGGAATGCCAAAGTATTCCGTGGCATTATTGAAGCAGCCGGTCGTGATCATATTGTTATAAGTGACCCACAATCTGGGAAACGCTACTTATTGTTAATGGTATATTTAGATTACGTTACATTTGATGAAGAACTGAATTATGCCTATCCATTTGGCGAAACTTCGGGCAATGTTTCCTATCCACCTCGGTAGTACCATTGGAACTTTGACAAAGGCGCAAGCGCCCGTTTAGCACGTAGCGACTGGGACGTCAACCGAGATAAAGGATTGCGGTGAGGCTACGCACCGATGATGACTTATCGTAGGGCAATTTCGTGAAATCATCTAGTTGTTGGGCGCTGGAGCCGGACGTCGCTAATCGGTTATTTCTTTATACACAAGCACCTCACTTTAATACTTTCTTATCTTAAAAATAAGGGATGGCACATACTCAATTCCTCTATGCCATCCCTTATTGCCATCGTATATGCAACATCTGGCTAAGTTAGTAAAAGTCATGACGACTAATTTACTATACTGTAAAATTTTTTACTTTCTATAGTACAAAAAGAGAGGCGAGCACCATGAAACAACCTTACGAAAAATTCATGATAGTAGAGCTGTTAGCTTTAGGTGCTGCCAGTCTTTTTACTTTTATTGCTTTAATCAAAGGCTACACGATTGTAATTATATTAGGTTTGCTCTTGGTTGCAGGAAGTCTTATCGCTGACAGCCTCGTGCAATGGCATTTATACCGCTCCATCCCTTCCCACACAATAAAACAAGCCGTACGTGCGTTACTCGTGTTTATCTTCACGTTGCTTTTCCTACTACGGCTGTAAACAGAGAAGCCATATATTTATACATATCTTGCAATAAATGTACCTAGTAGAATCCAGCCAATTAAAAATGCTACGCCTCCTATAGGAGTAATCATCGCAAAGGTTTTGATACCCGTTGTAGAGTAAATGTACAGACTGCCTGAAAATAATAAAATGCCAATAAAAAACAGCCAACCTGCCCAAGTCACTCCAACACTATGTACTTTCATCATTAATATGCCTGTTACAAATAATGCCATCGTATGGAACATTTGATAATTTACCGCTTTTTCCCATGTAGCTATTGCACTTTTAGATATTTTCCCTTCTAATCCATGTGCACCAAATGCTCCTAAAGCAACAGCTAAAAACCCATTAATAGCGCCTAAAATTAAAAATAGTTTCATGTTCTCCCTCTTTTCTTATGAAGTTAGAGAAGCAAGTACTATGGCTTAAAAATCAAACAATGAATCCCCATTTGCTTCTTCGTGATCTATCTTTGCTTGTGGATTTACCTCTTTTTGTTGGTTAATTTTTGCTGCCCCCTTTTCTCCAAGCATCATTTTTATTTCTGCTGCAGAAAATTGCGTTGAATCTTGTGCTTGCGTCATCGATTTTTCTTGCTCATCAAGCAACAAATCGCATAATAAACGAATATGACGAACATGTTGCCGTAAAACAAGCTCGTTATCCACGTTATTGTTTGCAACATGTAATTCCTCTAACATTTTATTGATTATAGTCGTATTGGTTACAGCCATACCAAGTTCTCCTAACATTTATTTTGTACCTTCATTATAAATTGAGTTCATACTAAAAACAATTAGCCTGTCTGCATTTATCAAGTTTTTCTTGACATAGTTAATAACGCCTCTATCTTTCAGCCATTATGTATACGGTTTGATTCGAAAAACTTAGCTTTTTTCGCCAATTACTGTGGCAGAAGAACGCCGTCGTTTTGCTTATACGATAAAAGAACAACGGCTCGGGGCGCCCGGTTAGCAACGTAGCGAGTGGAACGAATCAACTAAAGTTTTAGGAATCATGCTCCTGCAACAGGAGTATGCCGGCGCCCTCCGGCAAGCCCGTCTTTAGTCGGCCTTCCTATTTAGAACGAACCGATGATGACTTATCGTAAGGCGATTTCGTGAAGTCGCTTAGTTGCTGGGCGTTGGAGCCGGACGTGGCTAAATAACTTAGTTAGTTTATCCACAGCTGCAAAATCCTAGACAAATAAAAAGTCCTGATCATGGCAGGACCTCGCTTCTTTTTCTAATCTATTTTTACCCTATCAACTCGGAAATCTCTACACCTTCTATCATCATGCATTTAACGTTTTTTTTGGCTTTTCCTCCAAATAACGATTATACATCCACTGCAAAAACAATAATTCATTTTCAAGCAGTCTCCTGCCTAATCTGCTCTCCGTAGTTTTACACAATTGCAAAAAGGTTTCCATGCGTATCGAGAATCCTCCTATCGAGTTGATATTTCTTCCATTGTAACGTGCTTTTCATAGAAGCGCAATAACTTTTTAGTTAATAGGCAGAATTTACAGATAAATACCCAATTTGACAAATTAGATTCTCGTTTTACCGACACGATTCTTATAAGATATACGCCAAGTAGACAAGAAGTATGATAAACACCCATATACCGTCTACAAAATGTATAATGAAACTTCCATTCATAAGGGCCGTAGTTAACCCCAATCAAAACCACCAGTGTGAATGAACTGCACCCCAATTTTTAGACACAACTCTAATAAATGGAGGTGCAGTTTTTTATGGCTAAATTCACCAATGTTGAAAAAATACAAGCAGTCATTCGCTATCAAAGTGGTGCAGAAGGCGTAAAGTCAATGGCTAAATCCATAGGAGTTGACCATTCAGTCCTCTTAAATTGGATTAAACAATATGAATATCACGGAGAAAAAGCTTTTGAAAAATGCTATACATCTTACACATTGCAGTATAAACTAGATGTACTTAATTATATGAACGAACAAGGGACATCTATCCGGGAAACAGCAGCGATCTTTAATATTTCTACACATTCCACGCTTTTACAATGGAAAAAGCAATTGGAAGCAGAAGGAATAGATGCCCTAGAACCAAAGAAAAAGGGGCGTCCATCCATGAAAAAAAGTTCTGATCATACATCTAAAAAGCAAAAGCCGGATGAAGGGACTCCGGAAGCATTACAAGCAGAAATAGATCGTTTACGCATGGAGAATGCCTATTTAAAAAAGTTGAATGCCTTAGTTCAAAACAAGGAGAAATTACCAAACAGGACAAAGCGCAAGTAGTCTATGAACTAAGGCATGAATTCCCTGTGAAGGCACTTCTGCAGCTGGCAGAGATTCCACGTAGCACGTACTACTATATAGTAAGTAAATTCGGACTTCCGGATAAAGATGTGGAGTTGAAAAAGCTGATTCAAGCTATCTACGATGAGCATCAAGGACGTTATGGATACCGCCGTATCCGGGACGAGCTATGGAATCGAGGGCATAAGGTAAACCATAAAAAAGTCCAACGCATCATGAAAGAATTAGGTTTAAAAAGCCTAGTTCGAATGAAAAAATATCGCTCTTACAAAGGAAAGGTTGGCAATATCGCACCAAATATTTTAGATCGGAACTTTAATGCCGAAAAGCCAAATCAAAAATGGGTAACGGATATTACAGAGTTTAAATTATTTGGGGAGAAACTCTATCTTTCACCTATACTGGATTTATATAATGGGGAAATCATTGCCTATACAATCGACTCTAGACCTACTTATTCACTTGTATCGGAAATGTTGGAGAAATCATTTAAACGGTTATCAGAGGAAGATGCACTGCTTATTCATTCGGACCAAGGCTGGCATTATCAAATGAAACAATATCAGCACGCCTTGAGAGAAAGATTGATTACGCAAAGTATGTCACGTAAAGGCAACTGTTATGATAATGCCGTTATTGAAAACTTCTTTGGCATTATGAAATCAGAATTTCTTTATTTAAATGAATTCGAAAGTATAGAGCATTTTAAGCAAGAGCTAGAAAAATATATAGAATACTATAACAACAAACGAATCAAGGCAAAACTAAAAGGCCTGAGCCCGGTACAATACCGAATTCAGACTTTAATAGCTGCTTAGTAAAATTATCTGTCTAACTTTATGGGGTCACTTCAGAACTGGTGGTTTGCTCTGCGGCTGGAAAACTGTGTTGCCGGCCTCGGCCTAAAAGGCCCACTGAATGGTTTTCCCTTCTGCACCACACTCACTCGCTGATTCTAAAAGAATCTCTTATTTCTTTTTATTTTTCTTCCCGGTGAACGGATCAAATTCTTCAAATAAAGTTAACTGATCACTCATGTAGTCCTCTTTAAGCTGATTTCGTATATATTCTTGGATTTGATTTTTATTTCTTCCCACCGTATCTACAAAGTAGCCTCGACACCAGAACTTTCGATTTCCATATCTATACTTTAAGTTGGCGTGACGGTCAAAGATCATTAAACTACTTTTCCCTTTTAAGTAACCCATGAATTGAGATACACTCAGTTTTGGTGGTATACTCACCAACATATGGATGTGGTCCCTGCATGCATTTGCTTCGTGTATTTCAACATCTTTTCTGTCGCAGAGTTCTCTGATTATTTTTCCTATACTTTTTTTTTATTTTCCATAGATAATTTGCCTTCTATATTTTGGTGCAAAAACTAAATGATACTTACATCTCCACTGCGTATGTGCTAAACTATTCTTGTCCTTCATTGGACATGCCTCCTTCTGTGGTGAGATTTGGTGGTCGGGAAACCAACCTTATCTTACCATGAAGAGAGGCTTTTTTTGACACCACGCTAGAAGCTTTCTGGAACCCCCGGCATAGCCAGGGGTTTTCTAAGACCATAAAAAAATTTTATTTTCCAATAGTGTAAAATAAAAATAGAAAAGGAAGCAAACCACAATTAGTCTACTCCCTCTTGGATTATTGATTTTCTATTTTGTTTTCAAGCTCTGCTACACGATTACGAAGTTCTTCTACTTCTTCTTTTGTCGCTATTCCAATGTCATTCGCAAGCTTTTGTGTTTGCTCATTTTGCCGTGCTTGCCATTCACCTTTTTTAGCTTCTCCTTTATCCACAAACTGCTGTAACAAAGTTTTTGCTTGTTCCTGTGTAAGTTCATTTTTTTCTACTAATTGTTTCATTTTCGATTCAAATTTTTCCTTACTAGTCACTGCTGCACCTAACCCAAGTAAAAACCCTTTTTTTAATAAGTCATTCATGAAGTCCACCTCCTTTAATTTGACGATTGAATCATCTTATAATGCTTCCTTAATATGATTAGCAATAAAATAGTTAAAACAGCTGTACTGCATAGTGTGATGATTGCAGTGAGCTGATATTGGAAATAAAAAGCTCCTACCGAACCGCCCAAACTAAGCAGCAAAAACATAACAATTAATACTTCTATCCAAATAAAGTACTGATGCTTTAAGCGACGCTGATGTTTTTGTTTATCCCACTGTCTATTCTTCGTTCCGCTTTCCAACCATTCCAAAACGGCTTGCGGATAAGAAAGAATTGGTTTGATCGTGTCTTTCGCATATTGCTTATATAATGTTTCGGCAACTTTTTTGCCATCAAGCCATTCTTTCACTGCTGGCTCTGCCCATTTCTGAAAGTTAATTTCCGGGTAGATGGCTATTAAAATTCCAATAATAATGGAGATAGCTCTACCTAAGTAGGCATATTCTGCAGATAACTGGATAGGTTGATCGTGAATAACCAAACGAATATCTTCTTTAATTTGCTCCATAATATGAGCATCTTGTATATCTATTGTACCACTTTGATACATTTCTATCGTCTCTTGAATTGCTCGTTTTAATTTATTGTGATCAGCATTTGGTAAAATAAAGCCCATTTCATCTAGCGTTTCAATAACGCGATCGTAATTATCCATTACAATGCTTTGGATAAGTTGTTTAAAATGTTGACTGTCCTGTTGTCTTACTTCCCCTACCATACCAAAATCAATAATGACAATCCTTCCGTCTGGCTGCACTAATATGTTTCCTGCGTGCGGATCGGCATGGAATTTACCTGTCGTCAAAAATTGTTCCAAATAAAAATTGAATAGAACTCTTGCTACATGTTTTGTATCAATTTGGTGGCGCTGCATATAATTAATATCTGTAACTTTCGCGCCTTCTACCCATTCCATAACGAGGACTCGTTTGGTACATAATTCATCTACATAAAATGGAATATGTAACGAAGTGTTTTCCTCAAACCTTTCTTTAAAATAGTTCGCATTTGCTAATTCAAGGTCAAAATGCAGTTCTCGATTCATAACGGTTACAAGCTCTCGGTATAACGATGGCAAGTCTGTTTTTTTTCCAAAAGAGGTTAGTGTAGATATGAGCCAAAATACGATTCGCAGTGCTTTAAAATCCTTATGAAATACCTCTTTAATCCGATAGCGCTGCACTTTAATGGCAACCTCTGTATCACTACCTTTTAACTTAGCTCGATATACTTCTCCAATGGATGCTGACGCAATAGATGGTGTTTGAATCTCTTCTATGTGCGTTTCAATTGCTACTCCCCATTCTTCTTCCATAATCTCTCTAGCATAAGAGTATGGCATCGCAGGTACTCGATCGACAAGTCCACTAAGCTCCTTAATAAAAGCATCAGGCATAAAATCCGTTCTTGTACTTAGAAACTGCCCGACTTTAATTAATACACCACCGAGCAAGATCGCCTTCTCCCGGTATTCTTGCGCCAATTTTGTAATTAGAAGATTCCACTTAGCAAACGTTTCGTCATCCCATATGCGGTGTTTAAAATGAAACATATAAATTTTTGCAATAAATTTTAACGTCATCAACACCATTACTGTGGAACGATATCCCAAATTATACTTTAACCGTTTATGCATTTAAACACCTCATTAATATGTACCCTTTTTCATCCTTTGAAAAACGTGGCTTCTTGCTTTTTTCCATACGTAAGTAACACTTAAAATCACATTTTTTCCTATAATATAAATAAAAACGATACGTACATGTTTCATTATATCTAACTGATAATAAAACGTACATTTTTGCAAATAAAACATAAATATTCATTTCTTTTGTAGTTTATCATTGGATAATCATACATTTTATCTTATAATAATAAGAAACAAGAATCGTGGAGGATTTTATGAAAAACAATAGCTATTCTATATTTGATCATATTAAATTTATTATACCATCTCTTATTGGTGTTTTTTTATTTATGTCACCAATAAAAACAGAAGATGGATTAACTATTCCAATCGCTATCCTTGCTGGGAAAGTTCAATCCTTATTAGCCGATCAGTTATCTGGCATTATGATGGCTATTATCGTGCTCACAGCAATTATAACTATCATCGTTCGCCTGTTAGGCAAAGAAAAGCTTGATAGAACGCCATTTTTTCAGCAGCTCTTTTACGTAAATATGTTCTGGACGATTACAAGGGTAGTAGCTGCTATTTTTGCTGTTATGGTATTTTTCCAATTAGGACCTGAATTTATCCATAGTGCCAATACAGGGCAAATGTTATTAGGTGATTTATTACATGTATTATTTGCTGTCTTTTTATTCGCTGGCTTGTTTTTACCGTTACTTATGAATTTTGGTTTGCTTGAATTGTTTGGAACACTTATGACAAAGATCATGCGCCCGTTATTCCGACTACCTGGTCGTGCGTCCATCGATTCCCTCGCTTCTTGGGTAGGCGATGGTACAATCGGTGTATTAATCACAAGTAAACAGTATGAAAACGGCTATTACACCAAAAGAGAGGCCGCTGTTATCGGAACAACATTTTCCGTTGTCTCGATTACTTTTTCTTTAGTTATTATTGCTGAGGTAGGGCTTAAGCATATGTTTCTACCGTTTTACGGTACAGTTTTAGCTGCAGGAGTTGTTGCTGCATTAATTATGCCACGAATTCCTCCGCTTTCTAGAAAACCAGATACGTATATAAATAAAGATGCAGAAGGTATCTCTGAACAAATTCCAGCAGGTGAACATATTTTATCTTTTAGCTATAAAAAGGCGTTAGACCGCGCCAAACAGGAAAAAAGTGTGTTTAAAGTCTTTAAAGAAGGCGGACAAAATATTTTAGACATGTGGATGGGAGTCGCCCCAGTTGTGATGGCATTTGGATTAATTGCCCTCATTATCGCGGAAACAACACCTATTTTTCAATGGCTAGGTATGCCATTTGTACCTTTCATGGAACTGTTACAAATTCCGTATGCCAAAGAAGCGTCAGAAACAATCTTAATTGGCTTTGCAGATATGTTTTTACCATCCATTTTAGCTTCTACTATCGAGGCAGAGATCACCCGGTTCATCATTGCCGCCCTTTCTGTCACCCAGTTAATTTATATGTCAGAGGTAGGCGGATTATTAATTGGATCTAAAGTACCCGTATCCTTTAAAGATTTAGTCATTATCTTTTTACTGCGTACAATCATTACCTTGCCTGTCATCACTATCATAGCTCATCTTATATTTTAAAAACCTTTCATAGAGTGAACAAAGGCGCAATCGCCCGGTTAGCAACGTAGTGACTGAAACGAATCAACGAAAGTTTTAGGAATCATGCTCCTGCAACAGGAGTATGCCGGCGCCCTCCGGCAAGCCCGTCTTTAGTCGGCCTTCCTATTTAGAACGAA
This sequence comes from Virgibacillus dokdonensis, assembly GCF_900166595.1. NCBI lineage: Bacteria > Bacillati > Bacillota > Bacilli > Caryophanales > Bacillaceae > Virgibacillus > Virgibacillus dokdonensis. Next base: position 3,777,794 of record NZ_LT745763.1, read on the forward strand.
CCGATGATGACTTATTGTAAGGCGATTCGTGAAGTCGCCTAGTTGCTGGGCGCTGGAGCCGGACGTGGCTAAATAACTTAGTAAGTTTATCCACAGCTGCAAAATTTTATAACTTCCTAGACAAGAACAAAACAGCCAAGCTACCGGATAGCTTGGCTGTTTCTTATTACTATAAACTTTTAAACGCTTATACTTTCCTAATAGTATAAGAAAAAATTTACTGCTTTGACTTTTCGTAGCAAACCCTGTTCTTACAGTAGCTTATATAAATAACACTTCCGAGTTAAACTCGCTTTCCATCTACTCGCTTAAGGAATGGACTTTGACGTTCAGCAAAATTGGCTACTTTATTTCTCTTGTACCGTTTTATGATACATTTTTTTCATTATCGAAGCCTTCCCTTCAACAAGCGGTTGCCATATTCCAAGTATTGGTCGGCTAGATAATACGAGTACAAGCAGCATAGATAAAGCAGCAAGTCCTAGAAAATCAAATACTCCATCTACCTTAAACAACTCCGCCTGACGAAAGTACTGGATGAAAAAGCCGTGTAGTAAATATACATAAAGTGTGCGTGTTCCTAGAATGGTCCATGTAAAATGCTGGACTGGTACCCATGATAGCACGCTTATAACCATGAAAGCTGCAGATACATAAACTAAGAGTCTTGCCAGCCCACCGTATTCTACAAGCCCCAAATCGCCATACGATTTAGAAGCAAGCAACCAACCAGAATTAAAGTCTGGTAAGTAATAGATAGCTACCGCAATGCAAACCATGACCACAAGCGAAACAGCTTGCACCGCTTTTTGCTTAACGAGCATCACTTGCTTTTCCGTTAATAAATAGCCAACTAAGAAAAACGGAAAGAAAACAAAAGTTCGAGATAGACTAAACATATGGCCAATTTCACTAAAATACCCGACGACTAGGCCGAGAAAGATCGCAATCGAAACACTTAAAAATGGCGGTAACTTTTTAAACCAATATAATAACATATGCCAGCAAAATAGGCTGAATAAAAACCACAATGCCCAATGCGGACTAAATAAGTCCGTTTGCCAGCCTGATTTATCAATGACATAATAGTAGCCCGTATATAGTAGTTGAAAAATGAGATATGGCAATAATAATTTTTTCATCAATTGCACGATATAACTGAATGATCCTGAACCTTTTGCAAAATAGCCTGCCAATAATATAAATGCAGGCATGTGAAATGTATAGATCCACATATAAAGTGTATGAATGTATGGAGAATCACCTGTAAAAGGTTGTATCATATGTCCAAAAACAACTAAAAAGATCAAAATGACTTTTGCATTATCAAAAAAAGCGTTTCTTTCCATTGATCTCCATCCTTTTCGATAAATTTATTTTATATTTCGTCACTAGCATTGCATTAATTAAACCTGATGATTCAAAATACTAAAAATGTTCAATAATTACGTGTTCATGATACAAAAAAATCCTTTACAATGGAAGTACAGGTGGTTCCTGTCCAAATCCAAAAGTAAAGGATAATCCGTATGAACAAGAATACACTAAAATCATCATTTGGTAAGTGGGTTTCACCTATAAATACGAAAAAACTATTTGAACAAGTAGAAGAAAATAAACAAGATTACTACACAAAAAAGCTAACAACTGCAGGGTATATAAAGCTCATGTTACTTGCCCAACTGCAAGGATTCGAGAGCTTGGAAGAAATGAGCGATGCCCTAATAGATGATGGACTTCAGAAAGCACTGGGGTTTGAATCGATTAGTACATCTCAGCTATCAAGGAAGAATAATGAAATGAATCCAATGATCCTTTCCCATTTATTCTTGGACCTTGTTTACAAAATAAAAGGTATCCAATTTAAAAACGGGAAATACATGCCATTGAAAATCATTGATTCTAGCACGCTTCCATTAAACTTAACGAATCATAAGTGGGCAAAGTTCCGTAAAACAAAAGCAGGAGTTAAGCTACATTTACGACTTATATTTATGAATAAAGATACCGTCTATCCTGAAAAAGCAGTGATTACAACAGCCAAAGAACATGACAGAAATCAACTGGAAGTTCTCGTAGACGACAAAGAAGCCATGTATGTGTTTGACCGTGGATACGTTGATTATGAACGATTTGATCGAATGACAGATGAAGGCTATTTTTTCGTATCAAGACTGAAGAAAAACGCCATCACTCGTGAAGTAGAATCATTTTCTATACCTAAAGATTCTACGGTTTTATCCGACAAGATGGTTTACATCGGTTCGACGCAAAATCGTACAGAGAATGTATTCCGCCTACTTGAAGTAGTGGATACAAAGGGAAACATTCTACGATTAATTACTAACCGTTTCGATCTAAATTCCGAAGAGATTAGTGAAATTTACCGTCAACGGTGGGCCATAGAGCTATTTTTCAAATGGCTCAAACAGCATGTAGAGATCAAACACTTTTATGGCATGAGCGAAACTGCCATTCAAAATCAAATCTTCCTTGCGCTCATTGCTTACTGTTTACATGTACTTATCCAGTTAGAGATGAGGAGTAAGAAGTCCTTACTCCGAATTAGCCGCTGGTTAAATAAAGCGCTGTGGAAACCTGCGTACATCTGGATTCGCAGATTTGACGATAGATCTATTCCGTAAATACATACAGTGTCGCTGTTGCTAATAGTTTAATTGTATAATTTTTCTAAATGGACAGACCACCTTTGTTTAGCCTTTGTCTTTTTGGCAAAAAATCCTGCAAAGATGTTTACTGAATTTTCAAACCAGATTTATGCAATGCTAGTGATATTTCGTAAGTAGAAAATTTAAGGCGACAATAGCTTTCATATATATCCATACTTTAAAATGTCGCTATTTTATTTCCTAACTCTTTACATCCTATTTAGACCCTGCTTGTATATGATGCACTATTTACTTTACCCGTTTTGAACGCCATTTTCATATAAAAACGCTTGATTTCATACACTTGTTAGCCTTTTGTAAACGGTTTGAAAAATATTCATTTAAATGTAATAGAAACGTTAAAAGAAGTAACCCTATAGATTTCTTCTTTCTACTATTTTTATGTATGACTTCCTATTAAGTAGCTGACTTCACTAACTACGAGCGAAGGCGTTTTCTTATATTTTCCAAATTACTTATACTATAAAACTAAAATTCTATTGTGGAACAAAGAGCCCAAGCGACCATTTTGCAACGTAGTGACTGGACGAATCAACGAAAGATTTAGGACTCATGCCACTAAAGCAGGGGTATGCCGACGCACGAAGACATACCCGTTTTTAGTCGGTCTTCCTCTTAGGACACGAACAAATGATGACTTAGCGTAGGGCGATCTCATAAAGTCGCCTCGTTGCTGGGCGCGGAATGTAGCTTATTCGGTTATGTTGTTATACATAAGCCACTACATTTATACTTTCTTATCTTGCAAAAAAAAGACAAGGCATGCGCCTCGTCTTTACAAATAAACTTCAATATTATTTTCTCCAGCTTGTAAATGTTTTTCCAACTCTGCAGTTTTTATCACCATACCGCCTTCGCGATAAGGATTATCTGTTAATTGCGTAAAATGAACGTTTTTACCATTTACAACGACCTGCTTTTTACCTTCTTTAAGATGATAATGATATGTTATTGGCTTGCTATCATATTGAAATGCGAATTCCAATTGATCCAACTCATCCGGTATCACAGGATCAATCACAAGATCTCCTTGCTGATAGCGGATGCCTAGGGCATTAGAAATTAATTGATTGATATATATTCCTGGTCCGCTCGAATAGATGCGCCATCCCGCTTTCACTGGAACATTGCCAGTACGTAGCTGATCAAAGTTCTCCTGCGCTTCATAGCGTGTAGCAAATTTGCCATCCGAGCTGCTAAAATACGCATTACTCTGGCGTATCTCTGCATGAGGGACTTCGTTTTGAATTAAAATTGGATTAATGACAGACAAGCCTTTCCACACTTCATTTTCATAACCAAGCTTAGCCATTGCTTCGACAAACCGAATATGCGCATGCACATAATGTAAGCCTATTTCTCGACCAAAATTTGCCGCTTGCTCAGCTCGTTTGAAATGTGTACTAACGCCACCTTTATAGTTAGCAGGGCGATTCATTAACCGAACGCCGTCTGGGAAATATAACTTGTCTTTTATTAACCGATAATGCTTTTCCGCCTGCTCTTTGGTAAACAGCTCGCTAATAATACTGCGCTGCATTGGTAATAACCGATACTGAATACCAGTTTTTTCATCAGATGGGTGAAGCATATATTCTATCTGATCCGGATTCTCCATATACACAAATCCTGGAACAACACTTGCTGATAAAATATATTGATTAAAATCAGCTTTCACCCCCGCAGCAAGCTCTTGCATCTGTAATGCTTCCTGTTCATCATAGCTAACTAACACTTGAGCCAACTTCTGTAACACCTGATACGTTAATGCAACGGTCCAGCTGGAAGACATATATTTCTTCAAATTCTCATTCGCAGGTTGCAACGTATCATCCCAGTCTCCATCATCATATAGAGATAAATACGTATCTTGAGCAAAATGATTTTTCATATAATTAATTTCTTTTTGTACATGTTCCATAATCGTAGCTTTCCTTGCTGTCAACTTGAAAGTAGTACGATCTGTATAAGGAACAACTTCCTCTAGGATGCCATAATCCCCTGTAGCCTCCAAATAATCGGCAACTACTTTTAACGGCCAAACAATAATATCACCATGGCTGTCTTCCTGCTGAATATGTTGATACTTATCAAACATAAACCATTGTGGCCAGTTGCCTTGATCTTCGTACTGATGAGAGAAAACGATTTTAATGATGTCACGTACCACTTGATAATTTTGCGTTGCCATAAAATATTCCGTTGGTCCTTGACACACATCACGAGTACCCCAAGCAGCTCCGCCAAATTGTTCCAAACCATGCGGCGATGAAAAATGTACGAGCATGTTGTGCGTATACCACCAAGCCAACGCATTTATTTTCTCCAAATCCCTCGTAGATGAACCGGAAGATGTAAGTTTAAATCCTTTGTTCACATGCCGGTAATACGCACGATAACGCTCGATTTCTCCTGGAATATCTAACAACTGAACAAGCTGTTCTTGCTTGTATAACGAACCTTTTACGTTTAATTTCCATTCTGCTGTAGGACTCATAGACAAGACTAAAAGTGATGCAGATAGTGGGGAAATATTTGTTGCTAGCTGTCGCTCATCCCCCACCGTCAACTCTGTACCTGTAACGTGCATAAAATAATTTAAATCAGGATAAACAGTCGCGCTATCCGATTTAGAATCAGCCGTACAAACAACGGTATTTCCATTATGTTTGATATGAAAAGGAACTTCATATTCATTATTATTCATAGTTAATTGATTCGTAACTATAAATCTATACGCTTTCCCGTTTTCTGACCTTACATGTAGCTGAAGCACTGCATCATCTACCTTAATAAGATTGGTAATGACAATTACATCATCCAAAAATTTATAATACCATCTAGCATAGTTAAAACCGATTTCAAATAGAGAAGGCATGGTTAATAAATGATACGTTTCATCAATTTGAATATAAATTCTCTGCCCTGAAGTTTTCATAATATTTAACGGGTTTCGTGCATTTGTCAGCATTTTGTTCATAGATGAATTACCAATAACAAGCTGCGAATTAAAAATGCCATACATATACGACGTCGTTGCCATCGTATCGTCTCTCACCCGGTCATTATGTCCACTCATAATAATATGTCCATGTGGTCGTTCGATCAGCTCTTCCTTTTGCTTGAGAACTACATGCTCATACGTATCCGTAAAAAAGGAAAGCAATGTCGATTCATTATATTCCTCCAACTGCCGATTTGGAAAATAAGTGTTTAATTCTGCTATTGTCATTTCCAACGCGGTAAGTGGCGCACCTATACTGGGCACTAAACGTACCCTCTCTACGGGGGCATGATCCCTTTTACTTCTGCTTAATTCTTTCCACGCTTTTTGAATCTCTTCCTTAAATTCCAACTCCCGAACAGCAGTGGAATGATTTTCTTTAAACAAACCGTAAAATACGAACCGCTGCTTTCCATTTAAAGCAAGCTTCTCTGATTGTAATGCAGTATAGGCGAATTCATATTGATAGTTTTCATTTGCCAAACTAGGTTTCGTTAAAACCTCAGCTTGATTTGTCGTTTTATACGATAAACCAAAAAATTGAAAGCCATCTGTAGAGTAGCCAATAATTTTACCTAAAGCACCCTGTTGCATATATGGGAATCCGCTTGCTTGCGGTTGATTTTGTCTAGAGCAAACGACATACCCCTGTTCGTTATCTTGGAAAATAGCATGATCCATATATTGCGACATATAAGCTTCATTTGAGCGCACCGCTCCTTTATCAGCCAAACCTAAGTCTTGCCCATAAATAAGATCGACCTCGACATCTTTCCCATCTAACAAAACATCCCAAAACCAAACACCTGCACCTGTTAAATAGAAAGTAACTTCATAGTTTACTTCTTCAAAGCTACCTTGCCACTTCACGTGATCCTCTGCAACGAAAATCTCGCTGTTCGATTGAACACCCAATAACGGTGCGGTTACTATTCTCCCTTGACGATAAATGCGTAAATAAATATTATTTAACGCTCCATCGATCGGGTTCGACAACAGCTGATTGATCATTGTATTCTTATGAGCAATTTCGTAAATGTCGCCGCTTTGGAGAAATGTAAACGTAATATCTTGCGCTTTTATCTGAAATTTGTCTCCTGTTGTCAAAGCTTATTCTCCTTTCGTCTTGTGTAAATTGAACGATAGTGCCATGACATCTTGGCTATTTGCTCCAACACACAAATCAAATCTTCCTTCATCACTATGATAGGAAAGATCGGCATGGTGATAACGAAGCTGTTCTTCTGTCAACGTAAACATAACGACTCTTTCTTCACCCGGCTGTAAAGAGATCTTTTGAAATCCTTTTAATTCTTTAAGCGGACGCACCACTTCGCCGACTAAATCACGAATATAGAGTTGGATCACTTCTTCACCAGCAACATCACCTGCATTTGTTACCTTGACCTTAACCGTTATTGGTTTATCTGGTGTCATCAAATCGGAAGAAAGCTCTAGATCACTATATTTAAAGTGGGTATAGCTTAACCCGTAGCCAAATGGAAACAAAGCCTCATTCGGACAGTCCAAATATTGTGATACATATCGTTCTTGAGCATTGATAGCACCTTGAGGGCGCCCTGTATTATAGCTGTTATAGTATACAGGAATTTGTCCTACATTATACGGGAACGACATCGTAAGCTTTCCAGACGGATTGACATCGCCAAAGAGAATGTCTGCAATCGCTGTACCACCCTCTGTTCCTGGATACCATGCTTCAAGCACTGCGTCCACTTGATCAACTACCCCATGTAAATCGAGCGGTCTGCCATTAAATAACACAGCAACAGTTGGTTTACCCAACTTAGCTACCGCTGCTACTAAATGTAGTTGCGCTTGTGGCAATTGTATATTTGTTCTTGAACCGGCCTCACCGCTCATTTCAGAGCTTTCTCCTAAAGCTAGAACAACAACATCCGATTGCTTAGCAAGTTCTATTGCTTTAGAAAGATCCTGTTCACAATGATTATTCACTCCACAACCGTTCGCTACATATAACTGAGAAGCAGGTAGCTGATTTCGCATCCCTACATCTAATGTTATTGCTTCATTCCTATCTCCCAACCATGACCAAGGGCCAAGAATATCGTTGCTATTAGCAAACGGACCAAGAAGTGCCATTTTTTGCGTTTTAGCAAGCGGCAACACATCTTGCTCATTTTTTAACAGCACACAAGATTTAGCGGCAATGTCACGTGCTGCCTGTCGATGCGCAGAGCACATAACAACTTCTGCTTCTCTTTTTTCATCTGCACCTCGATATGGATCATCGAACAATCCTAATTCGTCTTTTAACTCTAAAATTCGTATCACCGCTTCATTTAGAAGTTCCACATCCATTTCATTTGTTTCTATGAGCTGTTGCAGGTAATTTGCATAACATCCAGTCATCATCTCTATATCTACACCTGCTGTAATGGCCTTCATAGCTGCTTCTTTTTCATCTGCTGCCACACCATGCGGAATTAATTCTTTCACAGCGCCCCAATCAGAGATAACGACACCGTCAAAATTCCATTCCTCACGTAAAAGGTCACGCATTAATGATTTGTTTGCACTTGCCGGAATTCCATCAACCGTATTAAAGGCTGTCATCACTAATTTGCTACCTGCCTCAAGGGCTGCTTTAAAAGCTGGGAGATACGATTCGCGTAATTCTCTTTCTGACATGTTTACCGTATTATAATCCCTGCCTCCTTCAGCTGCACCATAACCAGCAAAATGCTTCACACAGGAAGCAACGCTTTCGTGGTCATGCTTTAAATCAGAACCTTGAAACCCACGAATCTGCGCTTTTGCAAACGCACTATTTAAATAGGAATCTTCACCTGTAGACTCCATGACTCTTCCCCAGCGTGGGTCACGTACTAAATCAACCATCGGTGCAAAGGTTACATGCACACCGCTAACGGCTGCTTCTTTAGCAGCAATTGTTGCACTTTTTTCAGCAAGTTCTAAATCCCAAGAAGAACCGATGGCTAATGGAACTGGAAAAATGGTCTTATAACCATGAATAATATCGGACATAATAAGCAAGGGAATGCGTAATCTGCTATCCTGTAAATATCGCTCTTGGATCGACCTCGTTTCCTTGGCACCCGATGCACCTAAAACGGACCCTATATGTTGCAGCATGTTATCAGGTATATGCATTTCTTTCATCGGTCCAGTTATTTGCCCCTCATCAGAAGCCCCTTTAAAAAACGGGGTGGCTAATTGGATAACTTGTCCGATTTTTTCATCTAAAGTCATTTTGCTGACTAAATCTTTTATTTGATTTACTTTCATTGTTACCCCTCCTTATTAGAAAAACTTGGCTTTTCGCCAAGTCTTATGGCGAATGGCATAGTTTTTCTTATACTATAAACCTTTAAACTTTTATACTTTCCTATAGTATAAACAAAAAACCGCTTTAATCGAAACGTTTCAATGATGTTTATATTTTGGATTATAAGTGTTTTATTACCTATAGTCAAACAACATCAAGATAAAATCAAGAACAAACCATTGATTTGTTAACATTTATTGAATGTAAAACAAAAAAAGTAAGCAAATATGAAAAAAACAGTTGAAAGCGACTTCAAATTTTATTATAATCAGTTTATCGAAACGTTTCAATAAAATAAAGGAGTGTTTCTATTATGAGAAAATGGTTGGTATTAACTTTTATCCTAGCTTTACTAGCATTAAGCGCTTGCGGAAACGAGGAAGCTGCTAAAGAAGACAGTGGAAATAAAGACGGTGAAATTACCGTTTGGGCAATGGGTGAGGAAGGTAAGCTGTTAAAGCAACTGACAGATAAATTTGAAAAAGACAATGAAGGAATTAAAGTAGATGTACAAGCTATTCCTTGGGATAGCGCCCACGATAAACTATTAACTGCAGTAGCTTCTGGAAATGGTCCAGATATCCTGCAATTAGGTACTACTTGGGTGCCAGAATTTGCTGAAGCAGGAGCGTTATTAGATTTAACGGAATATATGGAAGAGCATCCAGAATTCGCAGCAGAAAATTATTTTGATGGTGCCGCAGAAATCATGCAGTATGATGACCAAATCGTTGGTATTCCATGGTATGTAGACACTCGCGTACTATATTACCGCACCGATATATTAGAAGAAGCAGGTTATGATAAAGCTCCGGAAACTTGGGAGGAATTACAAGACGCAGCAAAGAAACTAGCAGACCGTGGTGAAGGTCAATATGGAATAGATATTGACCAAAATGATCAAATTATGCCATTTATCTTCGCTTGGCAAAATGGTTATGAGGCAAACTTGGAAGAAAGCAAATTAAATTTTGACACACCAGAATTTTTAGGTGCTATGGAGTATTATACAAGCTTCTTTAAAGAAAGATCCAGCCAAGTAGAGCAAGGCGAGGATATTGTCCAAGCATTTGCAAATGGGAAAAAACCAATGTTCTTCAGCGGCCCTTGGATGGTAAATATTATCAATGAACAAGCTCCAGACATAGAGGGAAAATGGGCGCCAGCTGTTATGCCAGGTAACGAAACAAACGCTTCTAGTATGGGGGGAGCAACATTATCTATCTTCCATAATTCAGAAAATGTAGAGAATGCCTTGAAATTCCTTTCCTATATGAATGAAACAGAAACACAACTTGAATGGTTAGATATATCTAATACACTACCTTCTAAGCTAGAAAGCTGGGAAGATCCAATATTACAAGATGATCCAATGTATAGCGTATTTGGCGAGCAATTGAAAGAAGCAAAAGCAGGACTTCAAACAGAACAGTTTGAACGCATCGCCCAAGAATTACTTAGCGCGTTAGAACGCGTCAATGCAGGCGGGGCGGATTTAGAGAAAGAAATAGAGCAATTTAACAAAACTGCGCAAGATCTATTAGAAGAATAATTTCTCCCAATATAAGGTGATAAGGTGCAGTAGACCCACTCAAAAATTGGAAGATGGGAGCTGAACAAGTGTAAGTGGGGAATGAAATAATCCCCCACTACTTAAAGGTTCACTTTATGATAAAGAAGCATATAAGGCGATATCCAGCGACCTTATATGCTTCCACCAAAATACGTTTCATTACGATAGGTGGTTTAAGAAAAATGTTTAAACAAAAATTCCGTAATCGACATCCCTACATGTTCATTGCACCTGCAGTTACTTTATTAATTATTTTCAGTATTATTCCGATTACGATCGCTTTTTTTATTAGCTTTACAGATCTCGATTTAAAAGGATTAGCAAATTGGTCAAACATCAGTTGGATCGGCTTTGATAACTATCAAAACCTATTTGCTGATGATACTTTTATCAAATCTATTTTCAACACGTTATTTTATGTTGTCATTGGCGTTCCGCTCGTCATTATTTGTTCATTAGGTATTGCACTCATGCTGAACTACGGAAGCAATAAACTGTTTTCTATGTTCCGATCGGTATACTACATGCCATCTATAACGAATATTATTGCCGTCGCCGTCATTTGGGGCTATTTATACAACACAGAGTATGGTTTATTTAATTATATTCTATCTTTACTTTCTGTAGAAAATATACCTTGGCTTCAAGAGCCTACCATTGCTAAAATTTCGCTTATTATCCTCGCAGTTTGGAAAGGTATTGGCATTAATATGATTATTTTTCTCGCTGCCCTGCAAGGAATACCTAGAGCTTATTATGAAGCAGCGAAAATGGATGGCGCCAACCGCATTCAGACATTCTTTAATGTGACGTTACCTTTATTGAGATATGCAACCTTTTTCGTAACTGTAACGACGTTAATTGGCTGGATGCAGTTTTTCGAAGAGCCTTACGTGATGACACAAGGCGGACCACTAGACGGAACACTATCTATTGCATTGTTTATTTATCAAGAGGGCTTTCAATTTAGTGAGTTTGGTTATGCTGCTGCGGGTTCTTTCGTATTGTTTATCATGATTATTATCATTACTTTAATTCAATTTAAACTTCGAAAATCCGATACAGAATATTAACCTTATGAAATGAGGGATTTATCTTGGCTTCTATACATTCAACAAAAGGGAAAACAGAAAAAACCCTTATCACCGTGCTTATGATTATTGGCGGAATTTTAGTATCCATTCCATTCATTTGGATGATAACAAGTGCCTTTAAACCTGAGAGTGAAGCATTGCGCATTCCACCAACTATATTACCGGAAGATCCAACGCTGGATAATTTTAAGCACCTATTTACAGAATTAAATTTCTTAGTCTATTTACGAAATACATTAATTATCGTCGCTTTTTCGTTTGTCGGCTTATTGTTTAACGGCATGGCAGGATACGGTTTTGCTAAGTTTGCATTTAAAGGCAGGGAAAAAATATTCTATCTTGTTCTAGCAACTATGATGATCCCAGGCCAAGTAACGATGATACCTGTTTACTTATTACTTAATGGAATGGGCCTCACCAACACGTTACCGGGTATTATTTTGCCAGGTCTAGTCGCAGCATTTAGCATTTTCTTATTCCGACAGTTTATGAGCACGATACCAACGGATTTAATTGAAGCTGCACGTTTAGACGGAGCGGGAGAATTTTATATTTTTTTCCGGCTTATTATTCCTATTGCTAAACCTATTTTTGCCGTACAAGGAATTCTTGCATTTATCGGCGCATGGAACAGTTTCTTATGGCCTTTAATTATCGCGAATGACGAGAGCCTCTATACGCTTTCTGTAGGTTTATCTTTATTACAAGGCCAGTATGGCAATAATTTTGCTTTACAAATGGCAGGAGCAGCCTTTATGGTTGTACCAATTATTATCATCTTTGCTTTCTTTCAAAAATACATTGTGGAAGGTTTTACCATGTCCGGTATTAAATAATAAAACACTAGTGATGTTCAAGTGTAGCAAAGCAACTTGAAACGTTTTACAGTTATAAGAGGATAAACTAGGCTATATCACTCTTCTTCACATGAGCTATCTAAACGCCGAAATTAACTACAGAACCGTTTGGACGACCACATTTTTGAATAGATAGTGCTAACGACATCAATCTAAGATACAATAATAGAAGCATGGAATCGTTTTTATGTTTTTAATGGAGGAAGTGTATGCATGGCAACAATAAAAGATGTAGCAAAGCTTGCTGGAGTTGCAGTATCTACTGCTTCTTATGCGTTAAACAATAGCGATAAAGTAAGCCAAACTACAAAAGAAAAAGTAGCAGCAGCGGCAAAGTCATTAAACTATAGAAAGAATGGCTTAGCTTCTGATTTAAAAAGGACAAATACAAATACGATCGCGTTAATTTTGAGCGATTTGTCAGGTCCTTATTACTCAGAGTTAATTCAAGGCGTGCAAGATGTAACTACTGCAAACGGCTTTGACTTAATTGCCTGCAGCTCTATCGGTGGGGCAGATTCTACGGCGGTAAAATTTTTACAAGAAAAACGGGTAGATGGGGCGATTATACTTGCACATAATATTAGCGACGAGGTAACCGTGCAATCCGCTCGTAAAGGATTTCCGCTTGTTGTATTGGATAGAAATTTAGATAGTAGCTTTATTTATAATATTGAAGTTGATAATATCCATGGCGGATATTTAGCAACAGAGCATTTAATCCAACATGACCATAGCGAAATTGCATATGTGAGCGGTCCTTACAACTCGCACGATAATCAACTTCGCTTCCAAGGGTACTTGGATGCTTTAAAAGATTACAACATCCCTTATAAGTCCAAATGGAAAATCATCGGTGACTTCACTCGAGAAAGCGGGTATCGCGCAACCAAGATGCTCATTGCACAACGTCAATTACCACATGCTATTTTTTATGCCAATGACGAAATGGCTATAGGTGGATTAGAAGCGTTAAGAGAAAATGATATTTCTGTCCCTAATGACTTATCCGTTATTGGATTTGACGACATTCAACTAGCCGAATATGTCTCTCCTCCGCTTTCAACAATAAAACAACCAAAATATGAAGCAGGTTCGTTAGCCGTTCATGTTATTTTTCAAGTATTAGCAGGAGAAAAAGTCGACCATCAATACACATTATCAACCGAATTAGTAAAGCGGCAATCTGTAATGCAGAGGACTATCTCCTGAAAATTCTACCAAACAGCATACAAATGAAACGTAATAACTACAGGCAATTATTTTTGATGTGGGGGGCTCTCCCCCATTCTTCTATTACGCGTTGTTTGATATAAAGTGAATCTTCAATCAGTGAGGGTTTCTTTCATCCCCCACTGATTGTTAGTACGGCAAGGGTATGTCCTAAAGACCTCTTACGAAAAAGGGGATTTAGGTGCTGTTATCTCCCACTTAGACTTGTTCAGCCACATCTCTTATTCTTAAAGTGGGAGCCTTACAGCACCTTATATACGGGATAAACTAGTATAGTTACATCCATTCAAATACACACAAACGGCGCCACCGCACTATATTCAACTTAATAACCTAAACAAGTGATCCAAATTGATGAAAACCTATGATGATTAACATAAAAATGATCACTGTTATGGCTGGATGGTTCCACATTTTTTTGCCTTCACTAGCAGTTTCCCGTATTCCCCACAAAATGAATACAATGGTCCATAAAAACAGCATAAACATAATCCGAATCAAGGGATCTTGATATTCTTGCATGATCATTTCTCCCAACATCGATCCCATCATGCCACCCATCACACCAGATAAAGCGCCATCTAACACAGCCCATATACTGACAGGAATACCCACCAAGCATCCAAGCACCATCCCAATCAGCACCGCAATAACAGTGGACTGAAATAAATTGCCACTTAAGAGTATACCAACAATAACCCCAATGGCAATGCCCGCACTCATCCCAATAGCCATCGCAACCATCATTCCAGTCATGTGTGATATGTTGTTTCGATACATAACCGTAATAACAAGCACAAACGCAGACAAACTAATAATCGTTATTAACATAAGCAATAATGCTATTGTCATACCATTTACCCCTTTACTCGTCCTACTTTCAATATATGTCCATTGTTTCTAATCATTCATTTCATGATAAAAAAAGCGCAAATTCTTCCTTATAATCATTATCTGTATTTTCTTGACATATTCGAGCCTCACCATTACGATTAGTTTAATCATTATTTTCTAAATATTTAATAATAAATATTCCATTAACTGTAATTGGGTAGATATTTTTTAGGAGGAAACATAGTTGAAAAATCACGATGAATACCTTTATATAGGAAGACAATTACTAGATGCGCAACCATTTAGCAAATTTGTAGGCGCCAAACTAACTACATTTAATGAAGGGGAAGCTGTGCTAGAAATACCAATAAAAGAAAATCTACTACAGCAAAATGGCTTTGTCCACGGTGGTGTTTTAAGCTATGCTGCTGATAATGCATTAACTTTTACAGGAGGATCTGTTTTGGGCCCACATGTATTAACGTCCGAATACAAGATTAATTATGTACGTCCAGCTATTGGAGAAAGTTTAATTGCTACCGGCTTAGTAGTGTATGCCGGAAAACGTCAAGCCGTATGTCGTTGTGATGTGGAAGTAATCAAGAACGGCGAAAAGAAACTTTGCGCCACTGCTCAAGGAACCATTGTAACCTTTGACCCTTCATTAAAAATTTAACTACCATATAATAGATTGGAGAAAAGATAATGCGTATTACCCAACCAACCATCAAAGAATTAAAGAGTGAGCAAGAGTGGATAGAAGCTTTTCCAATTATGAAACAATTAAGAACACATTTAAATACGCATTCCTTTATAGAACTAGTCTCACAAGCGGTGGAAGAGAATGATTACCAACTTTTTGCTTTATATGATGAAAATCGCATCGTGGCTGTTTGTGGGTTTATGCCAACGATTACGTTATACAACGGTAAATCCATATGGGTCTGTGACTTAGTTACTGACTCCAGCTTACGTTCAAAAGGATACGGGAAAACCCTCTTAAACTATGTTGAACATTGGGCAAAAAAGCAAAACTATGACGTTGTTTCTCTTTCTTCTGGATTACAACGTGCGTCAGCACATCAATTTTACGAAGAAAAAATGGAGTATGGTAAAACGAGTTATGTCTTCGTTAAAAAACTATAAACTTTAGAAAAACTTCGATTGTCACCAAATCTTATGGCAGAAGCCTTAGTTTTGCTTATACTATAAACCCCAAAAAATCAAATCCTATGCTTTCCTATAGTACAAATAAACTCGGCAATGTCTATACTAAAGGTTGCCGATTTTTACATGCTTCTGTTCGAATAAAAGTGCATTTCTAACCTATAACAAAAAGAATATCATGTGTTCACCTAAGACCGCAGAAACAGTCTAATGGTCATTTTGACGTATGCCATCCATAATGAATTGGATTAGTTGCTCCACTTCGTATTCATGAATCCTATCTACATCTACAATAACAAAACGCGAGATGATAAATCCCCCTAAAACAGAAAGCAGTATATTGACGACATCATCTGTTGGAATATTTTTCAGTTCCTGCTTCGTTTTAAACGTTTCAATCGCCTTTCTAAAACGATAACGAATTTCATTAGCCAAATAAGGTAACAACTCTTTCTTTAAGGATTCATTGTATATGATCTCTTTCATAACCACTTGTAAAATTTGTTTATTCTCAGAAAAGAACTGAATTCTATTATAAAGAAACGCACGTAAAAATTCTTCAAACGTCGTTGTTTCTGCTGGCAGGACTTCAGCAAATACTTCTTCTGCCATGCCAGGAAGGGATGATTTGAAGAATGGCAAGATGACAGAACGCAATACATTCTCTTTCGTTCCATAATGCTTAAAAATAAGACCTTCTGCAACCCCTGCTTGTTTGGCAATTTCATTTGTAGACGTGTTCGCATACCCTTTTTCAGCAAATAATTGAATTGCTGTCTCTATAATCTTTTGTTGCTTTTCTGTCTGTTTTTTAGAACGTTTCGCCTCTGCAATCATGGAATCCAATAAGTTGTTGTACGTCAAATTACTTCCGTCCTTTCTATACAAAATACGTCCCTAATATTTACTTCATAGAAAATACATTGTTACAATTTTCGGTATTTCTTTAATCCAATTAAATTCAAGATAATGAGTACGAATGCAAATAACAGTAACACATACAAATCCCCAGTTATATCAGCTAGCCCTAAGCCTTCATACATTACGCTCTGTAACGCATCTCCAGCGTAATAAAGCGGCATTAATTTTGCTAATACTTGTAGCCAATCTGCCATGCCTTCCAGTGGAATAATCCCCGAAAAGAAAATTTGTGGAATCACAACGATTGGAATAAACTGCATCATTTGAAACTCCGATTCAGCAAAGGCAGATAGTAAGATGCCTAAAGATAAGGCAACTAAAGCTAACATCAAATTGATGAGAAGCACATTCCAAATCGAGCCGATTAAAACCATTTGAAGTACATTCACAGCAAAGAAAACTACAATAATCGTTTGCAATAAAGCAAATATGCCAAAACCGATTAAATATGCAGCAACAATTTCCCCTCTTTTAACAGGAGAAGCCATTAATCGTTCTAATGTTCCAGTCGTTCGTTCCTTCAATAAACCAATACCCGAAATAAGGAACACGAAGAAAAACACAAAAAAGCCGATAAATAACGGACCTAACCGATCAAAAAACACGGTATCTTCATTTCCATAGACATATGAAATGGCAACTGTATTGTCCTCTTGGTTTAAACTTTTTTGCATCTGATCAGGAATTTGCATCTTACTTGTTATTTGCTTTATGTTCATTTCAAGCGTTCGCGAAATCGTTGGATCACTATTTAATAGCGTAAGTTGCTGTTTTTCATCATCCATTTTTAAAAATCCGTCCAATTCATCGTCAACTACTGTAGCATGGGCATTTTTAACATTTGTATATTTCTGCACCTCTATATTTTTTGCTTCTAACTTATTAATAAAACTATCATCTGCACCCTCTATACCTAAAAGCGGATCTACTTGTTCGCTGTTAAATAACAAATGCATGAGGGTCAATATGAATAGAGGGGCAACCAATAATAATGCTAATGTTCGTTTATCTCGAAACATCTGCTTAAAAATACGTCGCACAATCGCCTTTATCCTCATACTACATTCGCCCCGCTTTCAAAAACACGTCATCTAAATTATTTGCACTATAATTCTTTTTTAATGCATATGGAGAACCTGTTGTAATAATGGCTCCCTCCCTAATCATTGCAATACAATCACATTTTTCCGCTTCATCCATGACATGCGTTGTCACGATAATGGTCTTTCCTTCTTCGTTTTTTAGGCGTAACAATTCATTCCAAATGCTAAGCCGTAATGCAGGATCAATGCCAACAGTTGGTTCATCTAAAATAAGAACATCAGGATTTTGAATGAAGGCAATAGCAAGCGATAGTCGGCGTTTCATCCCACCAGAATAGGTAGAGACTTTTTTGGACAAATCTTTTTCTAGATTCACCAAATCCGCCACATACTTTATCCTTTCTTTCAGCTGCTGGGTTTTCAATTGATAAAGCGAACCAAAAAATTGCAAGTTTTCTCTTCCTGTTAACTCAAAGTACAAGGCATCCGATTGCGCCATATAACCAATTCTTTGCATTAAAGACAAGTTCGGCATAGATTGTCCGAGCACATGAATCTCCCCTTGATCGGGAACTTCCATTCCAACCACCATTTTGACTAAGGTTGTCTTACCAGCTCCTGAAGGTCCAATTAAACCATAGACACTCCCTTCCCCTATCATCAAATCTACCTGTCGTAGCACGTTATTTTTCCGATAACGCTTACTAACATTTTTAACTGACACCGCATGTTGCAATGGTATCTCCACCTTTTTATAAAGTGATTACTTACTCACTATAATTTAATCAAAACTCACACAAAGTGTCAATGCAATTCCTATCTGCTTTCCTTCCTCTTAGAAAGACTTGGCTTGTCGCCAAGTCTTATGGCAAAAACCTTTGTTTTTATTATACTATAAATCAAAACATCTTATACTCCCTCTATATACTAACGTTTTCTTTCCTATAGTGATAAAAAGCTACTACTAAAAACGCTATAATTAAAGAATAGCTGCTAGCATACCTTTTTTCATCTCCAACGAAGACCACTTTCTTCCTTGTTTTATTTACACATGCTTAAAAACCCCCTAGCCAAAACTGCTATATGTTTATAGTTTTGTCACATTTTGTCGTTTTTTATCAATACGAGGCTATAACTGAGTGGTATAATAGGAATTGGATATAAAAGTTCATTTTTGGGAGGCTTTATAATGGAAAAAGTAGCCGTAGTTACAGGATCCGCAGAAGGCTTAGGAAAAGGGATTGCTCATCGTTTATGTAAAGATGGGTTTAAAGTAGTCGTTCATGACATTAATGAACCAATGCTAAACCAAACAGTAAAAGAGTTTAAAGAAGAAGGTTTTGACGTCCATGGCGTTGTTGGTAATGTTGCCAAACGAGAAGACCAGTTTAATGTAGTGAAAGAAACAGTAGCACATTTCGGTCGTTTAGATGTATTCATAAATAACGCTGGCGTTGACGCAATTACACCTTTCTTACAAGTTGAAGAAGAAGAGCTAAATCGCTCATTCCAAATCAATGTAAATGGTACTGTATTCGGTACACAAGCTGCTGCCGAACAATTTATAAAACAGGAAACAAAAGGGAAAGTAATTAACGCATGTAGCATTGCTGGCCATGAATCATATGAAATGCTAAGTACTTATTCCGCTACAAAGCATGCTGTAAGATCTTTTACCCATTCATCAGCCAAAGAGTTAGCTAAACACCAAATCACAGTGAATGCATACTGCCCTGGTATAGCAAAAACAAGAATGTGGGATAGAATTGATGAAGAAATGGTAAAACATAGCGATAACTTAAAACCAGGTGAAGCTTTTGAACAATATTCTTCTGCTATCGCTTTACAACGTTATCAAACTCCAGAAGATGTTGCTAACTTAGTTTCATTCCTAGCTTCCGATGATGCAGATTACATTACAGGTCAAACGATTCTAACGGATGGTGGCCTTGTTTATAGATAAACAAATAAACGGCATAGCTGACACACCCCCAATTGTTCATTTCAGCTAGATCGATATTGTTTTCTCATTATGTTGCTTTCATAATAATCTGCCGGAAAATGACCGGCAGATTTTGTTTTTATTCATTAATCTATTTATATTGGATTTAACTGCTAGAAGAACTTCCAAACGTGAATAATAAACGTACCGATTCTTCTTTTACAGAATCACTCCACTAATATCCCAAAGTAAACGTTTCCGGACAAAATGATATGATCACATGCATTATTCCCACTTAAAAAATTTGATAGAAAGCACTGTACATATTACTGCAACAATCGCCATTACCATGATTGGAAGTAATACATGGTCCATTTCCATTCCAAGAGAGGCCGCTTTTATTAGCTTAATACCCTGCGTCATCGGCATTATATCAGCCACTCTTTGAAGTGCCTCTGGCATAACTTCATAAGGCAATGTTGCACCCGAAAAAATAAGCATAGGAAAATACAATAAAATGGCTAATACACTAGCTGTTTTTGTATTAGGTGCGAGACCACCAACCATCATGCCGATACTAAAAATAGATAGCATAACTAAAAAATAA
The DNA here is from genome assembly GCF_900166595.1 of Virgibacillus dokdonensis. Classification (NCBI taxonomy): domain Bacteria; kingdom Bacillati; phylum Bacillota; class Bacilli; order Caryophanales; family Bacillaceae; genus Virgibacillus; species Virgibacillus dokdonensis. The sequence continues at coordinate 3,798,090 of NZ_LT745763.1, forward strand.
CCACCCAAAAAATAAAACCACGATCCTACCAATTGGAAATTGAAAAATAATACGGCAACAAGATAAAGAAGCAGAAGTGACGCGACGGCATATAATGCATAAATGACTAATTGTACGAACAGAATCATCACAGGTGTAACGGGGGTTACTTTAAAACGTTTCAGTATTTTTTTACTGCGGTATTCAGATATTACTAATGGAAGACCCATGACTCCACCAGCCAAAATGGAAATGGTAACAAGCGCTCCAAAGGACTGCTGTAAAAAAGTATAATCTGCTCCATGAAAAGCAGGGTTGTCTTCATAGATAATACCTAGGATGACTAACACGATTAGCGGCATACAAATAGCAAAAATGAACATATCCATTCCTCTTAGCGAAAGTTTTAATTCTGTTTTAAGCATAGTTCTAAAGGTACTCATTTCCCATTTCCTCCTCTGTATACCATAAATAAGTATCTTCAAATTTATCAAAAGGACTTGAAGCTATAGCGTCTTCAACTGTTCCATGAAACACCATCTGCCCTTTCCTCAAAATGCAAATGCCATCACAGAGATTTTCCACTTCATCCATAAAATGTGAGGTTAAGAAAATGGTTAGCCCCTTTTTCTTTAAACTAGTAAGAATTTTCCATACATCTCGTCTTGCTCTTTCATCAAGCCCAGTTGTTAATTCATCCAAAAAAACAACTTCTGGTTGAGGGATAAGAGCAAGAACAATGAATAGCCTTTGACGCTGCCCTCCCGAAAGCTTGCTAACAAGATTTTTACGCTTATCAAAAATACCAAATTGCTCCAATAATTTTTTATAATTATCCGTTTTCTTATAAAAAGATTGCGTTACTTCGCATAATTCTTGGACTGTTATTTTTTCTTGATAATGTGCTTCCTGAAATTGCACCCCTACTCTTTGAAACAATTGTTTTCTTTCTTTCCATGGGTTTTTCCCTAAAATAGTAACTCTTCCACTATCTGCTTTTTTGGTACCTAGCATACATTCAATCGTTGTGCTTTTTCCCGCACCATTTGCACCAAGTAAGCCAAATACCGCTCCCCTTTTTATGGAAAGACTCAAATTTTTTATTACTGGTAGCCCATTAAAAGACTTCGATAGGTGCTCCACACGAATAACGTCTTGCATAGACATTTTGACATCTCCTCCTTATTTTATTGTCGAATAAAAGAATAACACCAGCGAGAAGGCTGGTGTTAAAGTGTAGGGTTTAACAAAATCTATTTTTCATATATTGCAGTTGATTAATCATGATTTGCGCGTTGCTTTCAGCTTTGTTCAATGAGTCTATTAACTTATCGCATACTGAAATAATATCTTCCTGATTCGTAGGCGTATTAAGTACTTTTTTTAAATTTGTATTAGGATTTAAAGACACGGCATGGAGCATGCGTAAAATGGACTCAAGAGAATAATTTGCACATCGAAGAGAGCGAATAATTTTCAACTGCCGAATATCTTCATCTCTATAAATGCGATAACCGTTTTTCTTACGTTTCACAGATAGGAGACCATTCATCTCCCAATTTCTAAGTGTATCCATAGAAATATGAAGATATTCAGAAACCTCTTTTCGTTTCATATGCCGTTTGTTTTGGGTTGGTTCACCGTATAGAAGCCTTTTCACAATGCGTATAGCTTCTTCTGCATTATTTCGTTCTTCTTGTAATTGTTCTATGTATTCCTGGGTAAGCTGAAGAGCCTTATCATAATCACCTAACGCTGCTGTCTTGACCATCTTGACCATTTTTTTCCTTAGTCCATTTTGTAACACTTCGATTTGGAAGGCTCGTCGGGCAAGTCTGAATTGTTCTACGTGATGATCCGTAAAAATACGATAGCCATTTACTTGACGTTTAGGTTTTGGAATAAGACCTAAATCTTCATATAGTCGTACTGTATTAGGATGAATTCCAATTAATTCAGCAATTTGCGAGGTTTTATACGTATACATAGTTTATTACCCCCATACTATTACCGTAACATGGATGGAAAGTCTGGTGTTATAATGGAGAGTTAGATGAAATTTATTCTCTAGCTTCAACGATAGTTGTGTTCATCTAATCTTGATACGATGGGCAATAACACTAATACACACCATCACCAGTTGAACTGATGGTTTTGTTTATTAATTTATTAAAATAACCTTCCCCATATTGGGTTGAGCTGTTTCAGCACATTGCACAGCTTCTTTAACCTCAAATAAAGGATAAGTTGCCGCATGCTTCATCAAAGTTACTTTTCCTTCGACGATGAATTGAATTATTTGTTTGAAGGCTTTTTGCCAATCATGTGTAGAAACTTGCTTATTCCAATGTCTTAAATGAAATAAACGCGCATTAACCTTTACTTGTGTCGAAATCAACTTCCAATCAACAGGAACTCCTGATAACAAACCAAGTGTTAAAAAATCACCATCAGGTTGTACACACAAAGCTAGCTCTGTTCCAGAAAAGCCTCCTACAGCATCAATTGCAGCTGCTACACCATTTCCATTGGTGATCTCCATCACATTATGATAGATGGATTTCGTTGTATTTGTCGAATGAATTACATGCGCAGCGCCTAATCGTTGTAGCTCCTTTTTATGATGATCATTTCGTAATACTGCAATCATCTCAATGCCGATTAACCTAGATAATTGTGCCATAATCCTACCAATAGAAGAACCAGCTGCATTAACAAGTAGCACGTCCCCTTCTTTTAAGCGTAATACTTCTGTACAAATCACCCAGGCTGTTATCGGGTTTATATATAACTGACAGGCTATATAATTAGGAATAGCATCAGGAATTGGAACCACATACTCCTTTTTTGTTTGCACAAATTCCTGCCAAGTTCCTTCTCCACGTAAAGGAAGGACTCGCATGCCGACAAGCTGTTTAGAAACCGCTTCACCAACTTCTTCAATGATGCCAACACCTTCATATCCAGGAATATTAGGCAAAGAAATACGATGTGCATAAGATCCTCTAATAGGAATAAGATCAGAAGGATTGATTGGACGTGCTAGCATTCGAACGAGCACCTCATCGGCTGCTGGTGGCGATAAATATTGGTTTCCAACTTGTAACACTCTAGTTGGTGCTCCAAACTCACAGAATTTCACACATGTAGCTTGCAAACTTACCCCCCTCGCTTATCTATTACCGTTTTGTTAATTTAATCGAAAGTTCAAATGAACGACACCTTATTGGAAATCTATTTCTTTTTTCAACTCTATGCTGTTTTATTTCTTTTCCAGGCTTTTGGTTAGCCAAATTGCTATTTGTCCTAATCACTTCAACTTCTGAGCTAACAACCTCCTTTGGTTCCTTATCTACTTCATATTATATAGCCAATAGGAACACAATACACTTGTAATATCAGAAATAATACCATACTTTTCATTAATTTATTTTCAACAATGTACTATTGCTTTTCTAAAATTAATTTATAGGTAAACAGTTTTTATGGAAATTCGCATATCATATAGTATCAAATTCTGTTTTAAAAGACATGCCTCCTCTGACCTTCACCTCTTTGGCAAAGTACGCAACTTCAGTATGTAACTTCGGATTAATCTCTTTCCAACCACTTAAAAACTTTGACCTTATTTTCCTTCATATTGCTTATCTAGGGTGAAGAGTTTATTTTCTTCTGGTGTAAGATCTGGAAATGTGATCTCCTTTACTGGTCTTTGTTTCTTTTTGTTGTAAATATTGATTGCCTCATTCTTCAATATACGTTTACAAAAACATGAAATGCACAGCGAACTTGCCACTTGGTACGACCTGGTTCTATCATGTATTTCCTCTCTTTTCGCAACTGTAAAGGTGGGTAAAAATATCGGAGAATATTTTTTTAATCAGTAAAGTCAATGGTGCTTCATAACATCTTTATTAAGATAGAAAGAATATCTGATAAAAATAAGTGCTATTATAACGAATAATCCACCAATCCAGCTTAAATTCACTATATTCGTATATTAAATAATGATTCCTCCTAATGCAGAGCACAGCATCAATCCCTTATTCATTAATGCGGTATGAAAACGGAGTACTGTTTGTGGTTTTAGTTAAATCAGATAAAACTGCTTTGCTGGTGTCGTTGACCAAGTTGCTACTCCCCAAAAAGCGAGTGTGACAAATACCCCTATGCCCATTACTGTGTAAATGCTAGTACAAACAAAGAGATATTTGAACACATACACTTAACGATATTGTTCGGTTAGGTCCCCATTCTTAAAATCGAATTTAAATATACTTCATTTCTTAATTTAAACTTTTAACACTATAAAACTGTAGAAGGATAGAAAACACCATAGATATAACAGCAAAATATATTAATGATATAGCACCGAAACCAAATGCTAGAACTCCCCCTCCTAAAGTAGCACCTACTGAACTACCCAAATAATTAAGCGAACTATTTAAAGCTACTGCCGAACTTCCATTATTCGGTTGGTAAGACATTAAAATATGCTGTTGCGGTGCCTGAGAGGCCCAACCCATTGCTCCCCAAACAAAAAATGGCAAATATCTTAATAGAGGTAGATTGATCATTAATGGAATACAAGTAATAGACAAGGTTAAGATTAATAAAATTATCGTAACTAATGTTTTCGGCTTTTTAAAATAATCAATTAAATATCCAATAATTAAACTTCCAAATAACCCACCAAACCCCCATGCCCAAAGATACATCATCAAATTACCTGTTCCTGTAAATTCTTTTATTAATGGTGAAAGATATGTATATAATCCTAGGCTAGAGATACTAGCAAAAAAAGTTATACATACTGTTACCGTTACTTTTTTATCGAGAAACATTTTTAAACGTTCAAAAAGAGCAGGTGGTGTGGGTGTTTCAATAGATGGTAAATATACAAGTATGCCAAACATTGCGACAACTCCAATGAGTACTAATAACCATATTGATGCTTGCCAACTTAACATGTCAAAAACATATAGACCTAAGGGAACACCTAACACTATACCTATACTCATCCCACCTAATGTCAAACCTATAGCTCTACCCTTTTTCTCAATCGAAACAAGTTCTGAAGCAGCTGATATTGCCAATGGAGAAAATAATCCCGCCGCTGCCCCTGCAATAGCCCTTGATACTAAAAGAATAGTAAAAGTCGGAGCGATTGCCGTGATGATATTTGCAATAGTAAAAACTAGCATGGAATATAACAATATCTTTTTTACTGACTTTCCGGCAAATAGAGATGCAAATACTGGTGCCGATAAAGCGTAAAACAATGTAAATATACTAACAGCTAACCCAACTTGTGATACATCTTTATGATACGTTTCACTGATTCCTGGAATTATCCCAGCAACAATATAAGCATCAAAACCCAAAGCAAACATACCAAATGATAATATTAAGACCTTCTTCATAAACTAGTCCTCCCAAACAGTTAACTAATGACAATTAAAAGCTTATTATGAGCTGCCTTGGTTGAAGGTAGATTACAAACCATCATAATGCGTAACCACTCATAACAATATGTTATAATAGAAACATATTCTATTAAGTACTGTAGCAAATATATTAACGATTTAGAAGAATATTTATTTCATAAGGTTATAACAAATAGTTATCACATATGGAGTTGGTACAATGAATTTAGATTGGCTGCAAAGTTTTACGGAGGCTGCAAAACAAAAGAGTTTTTCTAAAGCTGCAAGCATAAATAATATTTCCCAACCAGCTTTGAGTAAACATATTAAAAATCTAGAGATTAACTTAAACGTTAGACTATTTCATAGAACTCCAACTGGTATTACACTAACGGAAGCCGGGGAGCTTTTTTACAATAGAATTATGCCTATCATTGCAGAATTAACATTAATTCGTACAGATCTGCAAGCATTTTGTCGAAATAATCCTATTGTAATAGGTAGTTTGCCAAGCATAGCTACTTACTATTTACCGTTAAGAATAAAAGACTTCAAATTTATGGAGAGACCAGTTTCATTAATGCTTCAAAATACTTCCCATGAACTATTACAGTCTTTAAAGGAAGAGAGACTCGATGCAGTTTTTATAGAAGCAGAACATATCGATGAGTCATTATGGAGCAGCGAATTGTTTACAGAACAATACTATGCATTGTTTCCTTTAGATCATGAGTATAAATCTAAAAATAACGTTAAGCTTATCGAATTGTGTGGAGAACCATTAATTACTCATCAAGCCCCTTGTGATGTAAGGAGCCATATTGTACGTCAAATGGAATTAATTGGCTACCAGCCAAATATAGTAAGCGAAGTGTCTTTCGGTGATTTTATTTATGGTTCTGTGGCTACGGGAACAGGGATAACAATAATACCGGAATTATTGGCAAAAAACATCAATCATCTCAATGTTTTTTCTTTACCAATTGTTGATTTCGGAAGAACAAGAACGATATCTTTAGTAAGTAAAAATGAAAAACTCGGACCGATACTATATCAGTATATTAAAAACACGGACTAAACTATCACACATTTTTATCTTTTTAACCAAAAATTGCATAATAAAGCAGGGGAACATTTTGAAAGCTCCCCTGCTTATAAACGTATAACTTTTTAACTACAATCCTTCAAAAGATATTAAGTGATAATAGCCTATACATCTCAAATGCAACTATCTAAAGAAACAGTTTACCAAACTTCAAATCGGAAAAACTATATTCGCAGTTCATTAACTGGACACAAGTTAGACTACTGTTTCTATTTTTTCACCTTCTCCTACACAAAATGCTTGAGAAAGTATTTAAAATGAAGCATTTCTATATAGTTTCTCTTTGTAGCAACGCCACACACTCCACATGATACGTTTGTGGAAACAAATCAACAGGCTGAACCACCTCTAGTTGATAGCCAAATGGGACAAACTCTTTTATATCTGAAACAAGTGTTCTTGGATTACAAGATACATAGACAATGCGCTTTGGCTTTGAACGCGCAATCCGACGCATGACTTTTCCGCCCGCTCCTGACCGAGGTGGATCGAGTAGCAATACATCAGGATTACCAAATGTTTCAAGCATCTTTCTAGGACCGTGGCGAGCATCTTTAGCTAAGAATAATGTATTATGAACACCATTGTCAGAGGCATTCCGTTTTGCCGATGCAATGGAGGATTCTACGATTTCTATTCCAGCAAGTTGTGAAACACGACTTGCAAACGGTAAAGAAAAGGTACCAACACCACAGAACAAGTCAATCATTTTATCTGTTGCTTGAGGTTGAGCCATTTCTAGTGCTAATTCTACTAATTTTTCCGCTTGTTTCGGATTTGTTTGAAAGAATGTATCATACCACAATCGATAGCGATAACCAGCCAATTCATCGTAAATAAAATCTCGCCCTGCAAGAACATGGACTTGCTGCGCTTGTACTTTATCAGCAATATCTCGATTTTCCAACCAAAGTAAGCTTGTTACAGACGGAAATTTATCCTTTATGCGTTCCTTAAGATCCGACAAAGCAGAGGATTCAACTGGGCTTTCTGTTGCGAATAGAGCGAGCATCATTTCTCCAGTTGCTTGGGAATGACGCACCATGAGATGACGGAGCAGCCCTTCTTTCGTTTCTTTATCATAGCCTGACAACCTGTGTGCTTGAGCCCACTTAGCTACTTCCGTCGTTGCATTCACCATTTCCTGACTGGCAATGAAGCATGTTTCTAAAGGAATAATATTTTGATAATTGCCCTTTTCATGTAAACCAAGCTCGCCTGCTTTATTAAATGTAAATTCCATTTTATTTCGGTAATACCAAGCTTCATCTGCACCAATAGTTGATTGTACGACATTTGAATCAAAGTGTTGCTCTTCTAATAATTGTTTTACTTGGGAAGTTTTTTCCTTTAATTGAGTTGCATATGATATATGCTGCCAAGAACAGCCACCGCATTTACCAAAATGAAGACATGCTGGCTCGATGCGTTCTGGATGGGCTTCGATAATTTGATCTGGCTTGGCAACTCTATTTCGATACGGAGGCACAAGTGTCGCTTGCACCCTTTCTCCAGGAAGTGTGTAGGGAATGGTGATGTGTTGTTTCTTCCGTTTACCTTGTTTGTTTTCACGTTGAATAACCGCTCTTCCAGAACCTTTTGCATCAAACTGCGTTATTTCCATTATAAAAGTATTATCATTATATTTGTACGCCATTTATTTCCTCCTTGTATGCTCGAAATCTATTGTTTTTTTATAATTCTGATAAATATCCTCAACTTAATAGTTTCATACATATATCCATACACTATTTTTTTGCTAGTCATCTATTCCTTTAAGCATCTAAGGTAAATCTTATCATTACTACATACTATCCCTTATAAAACGAGCCATTTAGATGTAACCAATGCATACTTGCAATCCTTGAAATAAGGATCTTACAACGCCTTCTATTTGGAATAAATGGCGTCATCTTTTCTAGAAGCAAATATGCTAAGCATTATCATATAATCATTTATTCATGAACGCAACTATTACGTTAACCATGAAAAATTAAGCAATTAGATCCTTTCTGGTGAAAGTTATTTTTCTTTTAAAAGAGCAAATTAACCAAAACAAAAACTGACCGCCATTGATCAGTTTTTTTGCAAACACCCTATAGGTTGAACACTTTCTATATAGACTATAACCTTTGTTACAATACATTTTGTACATTCACATAAAACTCGTAGAGAAAATAACAACCAAAACCGAATAACATAACGCCTGCAACCACGGATGTCCATTTAATCATCGCTCTGCTCATCACTTTACGGGTAATGGAAACCACAGATAACAAGCCAACATCATGCAAAAGAATCCCTGTTAATATACCTAAAGCAGAAATAATAAAGCTAGCCTGTCCCGATTGAGAGTAAGAATCCGCTAAAACGACTCCGAATATGGAAACCCAAAAAACTAAATTTCCTGGCGAAACAGCCACTAGCAATCCATTTCGATACGTTTTTGCTAAAGAGCGATTTACCTTCCCTCCTGCCATTGTAATATCCTTATCCGCATTTTTAATGGAGTCGTAAGCAAGCATAAATAAAAACACTGCGCCAATCACCCATAAAGGTAGTTGTACATAAGGCAATGATAATATTTGCGCAAGACCAAAGTATAACGCCAGAATCAGCAACGCATCAATTGTCATTCCACCAAAGCCAACAGCCCACCCATGGAAAAAGCCATTTTTCAAGCCTTGTTTCGTCATTTCTACAGTAATCGCCCCAACAGGCAAAGCAATGGAAAAGCCCACTAAAATAAATTTTAAATACCATTCCATGAGTCTAATCCCCCTCTCTTGCAAACGCTTGATAGAATTGAATGAAAAATCTAGCTCTCTATAAATTGTTATGTTATAGTTTATCATAAATTTTCGAAAGATTCTGTTTGAAACAATTCATTTTTCATCTTTAAATAAATCTATTACGTAAAACGGCATTTACAGAGCTGCTATCATTCTTCTTATCCTCAATAAAAACAGTTCCGAATAGCTTTTAAGCGTGTGATACAATATGGGAAAAACATAAAATGAAAGGGGGAAGGGAATCATGCATGCAAGCATACATATTCGTTTTGTTAACAGTTCCGACTTCTATTCGCTAGCACCACTCATTAATGAATGGTGAGGAGGAAGGGATATGGCAGCTATGTTACCGAAGCTATTTTTCGATCACTTTACAAATACAAGCTTTGTTGCAGAAATAGAGGGGGAGATTGTAGGCTTTCTTATTGGATTCCTCTCTCCGTCTAAAGCGAATGAAGCATACATTCATTTCATCGGTGTTCATCCTCAATATAGAAACCAACAAATTGGGAAATTATTATATAAGCGCTTTTTTACGGTGGCTAAACAACATAACCGTCAAATTGTCCGCTGTGTAACTTCGCCTGTCAATAAAACTTCGATTGCTTATCATAAGAAAATGGGTTTTTACATTGAGGAAGGAAATAAACAGATCGACGGTGTTGAAGTTACGACTACTTATGATGGAAAAGGTCAAGATAGAGTTTGCTTTGTAAAACAGTTGCGCTAATATCTGTCAAGAAGATGGTAATAAGGGCAGAGGGTAGCTAAGTTTAAGTTTCTTTGAAGAAAAGAGTTTTTTGCTTACGATGTCGCTGTTATCGTTTTCTGCCCTGCATAAACTTAGTTAACATCTCTGGCAAGCGGTAAGGATTCATTGACCTCTCCCACCACTTTTCTAGCTAAACTATTTCATACAAACGTTTGTTTAATTAGACCCATTGTCACTTTTTTTAATACTCCTCCCCGCCTCATTAAGCTCATAAAGGAATACTTACCTCGTATTCTTTTTTTAATTGCTCCAAACGGTTTAATATTGCTTTTCCTTCTACGGTTTCAGCTAAAGCCCTTCCGTTTGCAATAGGGCTTTTTTGATACACCTTTCTAACGCCACAACGGATACCTTGTTCTGATGTGGCTTGATGTACATGAATTTGCTCAGGATGGTATAAAATAGTATGGATAATAGCTCGCACTTTCGGATTTTGTGAGGACTTTAATATAGCAATGACATCTGCATCCGTTTGTTTAGCGAACGCTTCCTTACTTCCCCCACCATTGTTCCACAAAATCAAAATAGCTTCTGCTAGCAACCGATCTACTGCTAATAATAGGGGCGAAAGAAATAGTTCATGATCTCGAATAATTAATCGAAGTAATTGAAGACCCGTTTGTTTATCTGTTTCTACACCTCGGTCTGAACAATGAATTCGCTTTAATACTTCACTGGGTAATTCTTCCATTCCGCCACTCATGTACGTATCTCGTAAAAAACTATCTAAATGATCCAAACCTAAAACCTCCCTTGTCCCTGTTAAAGGAGAAGGTTAACGAAGATATTGCACAACATCTTCAGGCTGTAAATAAGCATTATGGAGAATGGAAGCAATTTCCCCGTCTTGTATGTATGCTTCTGTTAAAGCATGATGATTGTAGTCTAATAGTTTTTCGACCGTATGGGAAAATGGTAAATGACCAATATCGTGTAAAATGGTTGCTGCCCTTAAGACATCATGATTTGGAAAATAAAGGGCCGCCAGCTTCCACACTCCCACTGTATGTTCATATCTGCTATGCACAACAGGTGATACAAAGGCACCACCACCGAAGTGTGCAAGATACTTCAACCTTCTAACATAACTTGTTTGAAAAAGTTGCTTTTCCCAAGCATAGAACTCCACTTCCTTATATAATGGTTCTGATAGGACAGAATCATATTCCACCTTCATTCCTCCTGTCTCTTTAAAAATTTAACGCATTTCATTGGTATTGTAATGCGAACTATGCATGCAATTTGGCAAAGGCTACTAAACTGCCCTTATCACACGATTTGAATCCATGTTTCTCATAAAAAGCTCTTACATCAGGTTCATCAATTGTCAGAAGGACTTTTTGGCGTACATCTCGATATTTATCCAACACACGCTGCATTAATGCAGATCCGACCCCTTGATCTTGGTACGCTTCGTTTACTAAAATATCCTGAATATAAATAATCGTATAGCCATCCCCAACGACGCGAATAAGACCTATTAAATGATTATTGTCCCATGCTGTTATCACAGTTAATGAATGTGCTATCGCTTGCATTAAGTTAGGAACATCATCTGTATATGCTGTCCATTTTACATTGTCATACAAAGCCGTAATTTGCTCTTGATCATTACAGCTATTTTCTAAATATTGAATTGCCATTATAAATCCCCACCTATTCTTTGAAAATGAAGTCTGCCCTTCGTTGAAAACATAAAAAAAAGCAATCCACTTGTATTAGCAATATAAAAGTAGATTGCTTTTGTTATTTACATGCCTTGACTTACTATACAATTCTTTCAAACGAGCAATATAATTTTTACCAACATTATACATTAAATTTATAAATTTGCAAATTGAAAGTCATTTTAAATATTATTTTAGAATGTTCCTCAACATATCTTATACGAACTTAAGAAAGAGTACGCAAAACCTCATTTAGCTTTCTTGTGCTGGCATATATTCATGTTGCAGCATGGCCATATGGATTATATCATGCCAATTTCCATTTCGATACAGCGCTTGTCTACTTACCCCTTCTTGTTTGAATCCTAATTTACGATATAATTGAATTGCTCTTTCATTAAACGAAAATACGCGCAACGATACACGATGAAAATTTAATTCTAAGAATGCATAATCAAGCAATAATTTCAGTGCTTCTTTACCAACACCCCTTCCCCAATAATCTTTTTCACCAATATCAATAATACATTCTGCGTTTCGATTTTTTTGATCTATATTAATCAATGATGTAATACCTATCGCTTTATCCGTTTCTTTATCTTCTATAATATAGCTTTTAGAACTGGTTGAATGTAGAATAACGCCTTCAACAAAAGCTTTTGTTTCGGATAACGCATACGAGTCTAAGGCTGGATTGGTAAAAAACATAACATCCATATCATTTCTCCAAGCGTGATATAACTCCACATCTTCTATATGCATTTTTCTTAATTTAACTTGTTTGGAAACGAACAAAAGAATTCCTCCTTTTTCAAGGGATTGGTAAGCGAAAATCGATGACGGGGGTATCCTTTTCTATTTTCGATTGTAAGCGGTTCAAGTATTGCTTTATTTTAACATCGCTTTGTTGTTCGTTTGTCAGATAGGTTGATAGATACAGATAGGAATAGAGCTGCCTATAGTGCAAAAAGAAAGGAATTCTTAACAGCCAATCAGATTGAAGTTGATTTTCCGTTTCATATCCCCTTAAGAATGAGCGAATAAATGTAGACACAAAATCCTTTTTTCTCCTGTCATCCACGACTTGCATAGCATGATAGAAGACAACCGCAATATCATATACAAACCAATGATATGTGGAATCGCCAAAATCGAATAAAACCAGCTCGTTTTGATACAAGTAAAAGTTTTTATGATTTTGATTTGTCAAATTAAGCGAGACAACATGCTTTTATCAAAATCCTGACCGACATAATCTATGAAACACTCCATTGGTGTTTTGTATTTCAATGATTTCCTTGGTATGTTATTCCGTCGGAGTGCAACCTCAGAAATATACTCTTGTGACACAGGATTAAAGTCCATTTCTTTTGGTAGCCCATTCTTTCTCAGAAGACCGTTGGAATGCTCATTTAGCCCCCTTTGGGATGGCGTTCCAGGATCTGCAAAATAAATATCAACATCTTGTTCATTGCTGATGGATTTCCAATTGGAAAACTCTTTCCCGCAGTCAAAGATAATGGACTTAAATAAGTGTTTTGGTAATCGCTCAAACCATTGATTGAGCGATGTTTCAATATTGGTTGCCTGTCTACCAGCTGGTTTAATTGCGATGATGCATTTTGTTAAACGCTCAACAAGCGTGATAACAGCGCTCTTGTGATGACGTCCCACAATGGTATCTCCTTCTAGATGACCAAATTCTTTCTTGTAATTTGGGTGATCGTGATCACGATCAAGGATGGTGCGGCGAAATTTTTGTTTTCCTCTTCTTTCCTGGTGACCATTTGGTTTGCGTTTGCCTTGCATAGGTAAATCATTTTGGTTAAATTCGCCTGATGAAAACTTTCGATAAAGCGTGCGCATGCTGCAGGAGATAGTCTTTTCGTTTCGTCCGATTATTACATCAGGCGTCCAGCCATCGCGGACTTTTTCATGAATATAGGCTTTTTCGTTAGGTGTTAATTGAATCTTTTTACGACCACATGTCGCTTTATTCGCTTGATATTGTAGATAAACGTCTATCGCAGTAAGTCCTTCTTTCAGTTGTCTAATAACACGATAAACAGCTTCATGGCCACGCTTTAATTTATTGGCAATTTTTCGACCAGAAAGGCCGAATTCATGATATTCCTCTATGAATACCAGTTCTGTTTTGGTAAGATGGGTGTAGGACATGTCAGATACACTCTCCTTAACTTTGGTTGGTTATTCGTTGAGTATATCATGACATGTCTTTTTTGGTGTCTCGCTTAATTTTACAATCTAGGGATGTAAATCATGATGGATCATCCCGTACCCATTTGTATTCTTAGGCAGCTTGTTCAGTTTACAAATGAAATTTTCCCATTTCTGCTTTATCAACTCGTTATTATGAATGACATCTGTAAAAAGTGTATCTTTATCCCAAGCTTTTCTTATTATGTTTGGATCTTTTGGTTGATAGAATTTGGATAGACGATGTATGTTCCCCAACGTCTTTCCCCAGGTATAGAAAAGGCTTGCATTCCATTCTTTATGATTAGAAACATTCACAAATTCCCCTTTTGCCTTTTCAAAACCGACTACATAACATGCTTCGTCCTTATTGAATACTACTTCCATAAGCTTATTATTTATGGAAGCAATAGGAACCGTTACATTCATTCCAGATTCAGATAGATAGATGATCCAGTCTAACTCTGATGCAATCGAATCCCTTTTATACATGGAACTGGGATAATACTTTATAATCAATGACACTTTATCGCTATTTGCTGCAAAAACATTGTTCGAGAACCCACCAATTAACTTTAAGTCTGATTCGTTTACCCCAAATAAGCTTGCCCCTTTGCGTAAATGTCTCCGATTAATAATATAATTCGCCCCCTTTTATAATTTAACGAATTATAAGAGAAGAAGTTTCATAATTGTTTTACTGATGAACAATAAATAAAACCTTGCAGAATGTACTAGAATATAAAAAAGCCTATGGATTGTTGCTAGAGTCTTTGAAGTAATTACGTAATAAAAATATGCAATAGAAAGTGTGAATAAGCTATCGAAAGCGAAAGCATTTAGCTAAATATGTAACACTAAAATGTAGTAGCAACGAAGCCTTGATACTTCCTCTAGAAGTCTATTACCAGCACTAATAGACTCATCATCATCTGAGTGTTGGATTAGACCATAATTTTACTTAACATTCCTTTTTCTATAGAATTGATGTGTTATCATCAGGTGTAACTCTCGAGCTAAGCCTGTAGTAGCGCAGAAGCAAATTGTATTTGCCCCCTTATTACATAAGCGTTCGTTCGTTAGTTAGTTATCAAGTTATCTCTTGAATAATTCAAGTAAATTCATAAATTTAACAGTAAAAAACACCTACAAGTCAAAAACAAGAAAAGTAATACCTATTCTTAGTTAGTAGGTGTTTTTTGTCCATTTTATTTTATTTTATTGTAACAAATTCATCATTATTAGTCGTTATTCAAATAGATTTTCCCACTCAACATACCAAAAAAATCCTGGTTGCATACATTTAATATCTACTCTCTCTAATTCGTTTTTTAACCAATTAATCACTACTTCTGGTATATCGTTATCAATAAAGGCATCCTCACCTTTAACCTCTATTGCTTTATCAATCATGTTTACATAAGTTAATAGACACTCAGCAAATTGATTTAGAGAAGTATTAACAAATATTTCTTTATAATTGTCTCCATTATTGAGTAACACTATATTTTCTTCTTTCTCAGTTATACATATTAAATCCCCTGCACTAGTTGTCCCCAAGAGCCAATACTTCTTAAACTCTTCTGGCATATTGAATATATTGGTAATAGGTATGAATTGTGGTGAAGTAAACTCCAAATATGGAGGTGGAGTTTCAGGTAAACCTCCTATAGACAGAAATCTTTTTACTTCATCCGAAAATCCTGAATTCATTAAATCTTGGTTATTAAATTTAATTAACGGACCATTACTAATAACATCCCATTTATCACTAAATTCTTCTGGTGTTATCATTTTATCACCTTCCCGAATCTTTTATAAAGGTATCTAATCTACTAGCAATTTCATCATCTACCCCAGTAACACCCCACTCCTTTTCCACATTATGGATACCACCATATCCCGGATGCAAACTTTTTGGAAGGGCTACTGCTTGCCCACCTTCTCCAATATGATGGTGCCGCATTGGTTCTTGTAGGTATTCCTTATATTGTGGAAAGTGATTTAAAAACTGCTCATCTACCTTGGGTACACGCCCCCTCTTTATCAGAGACGTATTTTCTACACTCCAAAACTCAGGTTTACTTTTCAGTAGTGAATTAAAGAATTTTTTTGCATTTCTTTCCCACCCAGCAGCGTTAGTTCCTGAACGAGCTTTACCTTTAAAATTCATTTCAACTACAAGCCTTGGGTCTACCAAATACTCTTTGTTGTACAATGTAAGGTCTCTGCCTCTATATCCTCTAACTTTATCATATTTACCATCGTTACTCCATTTATGGAGAGTAAGAGTCTCATAATTATTAACCTTATCCTTAACCTCTACTCTTTCCCCTCCACCATTCTTCATATTAACCAATTGGGGATTGACGTGGTCCTCAAGAGCTTTATCTCTTAGTATAAAGTTTGCGCCACCAGTTGAAAGGGCATAGTCTTTACCAAAAGTGAACTTCTCTGTCACTTTAGCCATTCCAGCTTTAGCTGCATCAACCTTTTTCCGATAATAGTTACCGCTAAAAGGCTTACTATCCAATAATTTCGGCGTTCTTCTCGCTGCGCCTAGTTTTGCAACTCCTGATGCTCCTTTGACAGCCAAACTACCTGGTATTAAGGCAGGAATGGTCGCACCAGTAACGTACATAACTCCTTCACTTTCCGCAGTATCTGTGAAAGCTTGGGCAGTTGATTCTACTGCACGCATAGGGTCTTGTAAGAATTGTAACGCAGCTTGTGTGTAGGCATCAACTGTTTCATCTGCACTATCTTTTAACCAAGATGGCTCCACGGGATCAGGAACAATACCAGACACGGCAACAACACCTGCATCCTTAACTACGGTTAGCAGTCCCGTAACCATGCCCGCAATGCTGTTTACTATCCCTTTTTCAAAATCATCGACAGCTTTGTTAACACTACTGACAACATCCATGACACCTTCAAAGAAATTGGTATATTTCCTTTTTACGTTACCGGCCAAATTATTGTATTCATCATCTGCATTTTCAAATCTTTTTACTTTGGAATTATATAAATCCCATAACTCGTCCATATTACGTTCCAGCTTTTTTCTCGTTGCTTCAATGCTCGTTTGGATTCGCTCCATATGGCGTCGGTTGAACTCACTTGCTTCTTTTTCCGCATCCGTTGGGTCATCAAACATACCGAAAAATGAAGAAGGTTGCTGATAGCTTTTGTTTAATGCCTTAAACAGATTATTAGTTATACCGCCCTCTATTTGCTTTAAATTCGCCCAAATATCATTACGATCCACACGCATCATCGTATTTCTTGAAATGGGGGAAATAAATCTTGTAGTGTCTGTTACATAATTTTCAAACAGGGATAAAAGGTCATTGATCTGTGTTTCATAATTTGCAATTTTTTCTTTCGAGGTGCTAATGTTCTGATCCCATGCTTCAACACTTTTTCCCTCATTTGTTTGCACAAAGTTACTCACTTTATCAAGTGAATCGTCCATTTTTTCTAAAGCACACTTATATGTCCGAAGTTCTCCAATAATATCATCTAAAACCCCATAATTAATTTGTAAGTCACGCTTCACAAACTATCCCCCTTCTCCCTATACTTTTAATCCCCTTGCTTTTAAGACATTTCAGTTTTCTTCCTCTATATAAATCTTAATGGTAAAATAACCCATACACCATGCGTCTTTTTTCCTTGTTTTTACATAGGTTATTTTTACTATTAAAAACTGAAAAACACCATTATCTGTAACTAGTTTCAGTTATAGTTACAAGAGATAGTGTTATTAATAAGAAAACACAAAGGATGCGCTCCCTTCATTTTATCCACGCATCGACTATGCCCTCAAAAAGCAAACGGTTAGGACTTAAGATAAATGAAAACAACGGAACTATCATGCTACATTCTGTTTTTCTATTTTACTTTACGATAAGATGTGATCGTGCATCATGACGAAGAATAAGGTAAAATAGCACTAGGAATAACGACCTCCTTTACATAGGTAATATTTTTTTTGATAAAATTCAATCATCTACGTTTAAAACTAGTAATCTAGTTTTATATAAAAAACATACTAAATATTCTAGTTAATAGGAGGTAAAAGATGAATAGAAAAAGAAGGCGAAGAAAATTAAAGAAGAGAGCATGGGTGCTCCTTGCCGTCATATTGCTTGGTATAGGCACTATCATTTTCTCCATTACAGGAGGAGATAGTTCGCCATCAGAGGCAAAAAAAGAAGCAGAACAGAATCCGCCCATGCTAACAAAAGACTCCGTGAAAGAACTAACCAAGCAAGCAGAGGACGTTTTAAAGCAAGTAGCATCATCAGGCGGTTCACCGGAAGCAATAGATGAACTAAGCCAGTTTATTAAACAATCCGAGCAAACCAAAGTGAATGATGAAGTGTTAGAAGATTATTGGCAACAACTAACAATCTGCTTGAAAGCGATTGCTTCCTATCAAGAACCAAAAACAGAGGAAAAAGCATTAGGAAAAGTATATCCGGCATACTTAACTGCATTAGAAAAACTAAAAGAAGCCCATCCGTCCTTAGACATGGAAGAAATTAATCCATACCATTGGTTTTATGCTGCAGCTGCCAATTATGAACAAGGACAACAGAAAGAAGGGCAAATAACGCTGAGCATGGTAGGAGATACTTCTTTCGGTACTTATCCTGAAGCTCCTGACCATTTACAATTTGATACGGTTTTTGAAAAGAATAATGGCGACAACCAATACGTTTTTAAAAACAGCCTGCCTTGGTTTCACTCCGATGATTATACCGTGATCAATGCAGAAAGTGCTTTTACGACAGAAGCGGAGGCACAAGATAAAAAGTGGCGTATAAAAAGTCATCCTACCTATGCAGCTTTTTTGCCAGCTAGCGGCGTTGAAGCAGCGAATCTAGCAAACAACCATACAATGGATTATTTTGAAGCTGGATATGAAGATACGTTGGAAGCTTTTAAGAAGCATGATGTTGCTGTGTTTAATGAAGATATGCCACTTACTAAAAACATCAACGGTATGGAAACAGTATTTCTAGGCTACGATTATCGATATAGAAAGTCCACGGACTCATACTTACAACATATTATTCAAGACGTGCAAACATATAAAAAAGAAGATAATTTAGTCATTGTGAACATGCATTGGGGAATTGAATATATGGAAATACCTGCTGCCTATCAAACAAAATTTGGACATGCCATCATTGATGCAGGAGCAGATATTATTATTGGTCACCACCCCCATCGTTTACAAAGCGTTGAAAAATACAATGGAAAATATATCATTTACAGCATGGGAGATTATGCTTTTGGTGCTGATCCAACATTAAAATCTAGACAGACAGCGATTTTCCGGCTTACGTTTGCCAAAGAAAATAATGCTGTTATCACAAAAGGACTACGCATTGTTCCAACGTTAGAAAATTCCAATGATAGCGAAACAGAAAATAATTACCAACCACTTCCGGTATTTGGAAAAGATGCAAAGGACATTGTTGACGAGTTGGTTAGAATTAGCAGCATTATTCCAAATGGTGTTACGGAATATGATTATTTTGATCCATTTCTGGACATGTAAATAGCAACATACAGCGATAAAGCGTTTAGGACATATGATTGGGGTTACGCTAGTTCAAGCAAAGTCAAATTATAAGACTCCTTCGAGAACCACGAAGACAAAGAAAGCGATCTTTGCTTTCTGAGGAAGCTGATATAGCTAGCAAGAAAGCAACATATTTTGAGGCAGCAATTTTTCCAACGAAGGATGATCACCAAACTTTTGTGGTGGCATCCTTCGTTTTAAGACTTAAATTTCAGGTTTTCCTATTGTGTGTAAATAAGCCAAACAAGTATATTTTATTGGACTCTTATATCGCACCTTTTTCTATGGAGCATAGATTACACAGGACTAATTTCCATTAAACGGCGTAGCAATACTTCGATATCTAAAGATGTATCAACCATATGTTGCACATCACGTTCTGTAAGTTTTTTCAACTTAGGAGTCACTCCTAGAACAGGAACCCCACACATATCTTCCATAAGCTTTGGATTGGTTATCTCATCTATATTAGGCTGATTACTCTTCCCATTTATCACAATTCCTACAATTGGTATCCCTACCTGTTTTGCATAGTAAACCGTTAAATAAGTATGATTTACCGTTCCAAGATTTGGTCTAGCCACAATAAGAATGGGAAGCTTTAAAGCAATTGCTAAATCACTAACTAAAAAGTCCTTTCCTAAAGGTACGGAAATACCTCCTGCCCCTTCCACGATAAAAAAATCGTGTCTATCTTTTATTTTTTTCCAATGGTCTAACACAGCTTGCATACAAATTTCTTTATCTTCCAGTTGTGCTGCCACAGATGGTGCGAGAGGTTGACTAAATTCATATGGCGTAATTTCCGCATGAGTTAAAGATGTTTGCGACATATGTTTTAACAAACTCGTATCACTATTTGCATGATTACGTGAAATCCCACTTAATAACGGCTTAAATACCCCAACATCCAGTTTCTTTTCCTTTAAAGTTGCTGCAATTCCGCTAGCTATAACTGTTTTGCCAACATCGGTATCAGTTCCGGTTATAAATATCCCTTTCATCTAAGGGCTCCCCACTTTTTTCCAATTATATAAAACGCATGTAATACATCATCTATCTCTTGCATAGAATGACTTGCGGTTACAGTAAGTCGAATACGGCTTTCTCCATTAGGCACTGTTGGCGGACGAATTGCCGGCGCATAGATTCCTTTTTCCTCTAACTCTTTCGCGAATTCAAGCGCTAATTGTTGCTCACCTATAATGACAGGAATAATTGCTGTATGATCTCCTTTCACAGCGTATCCCATATCATTTAATCCTTCCTTCAGCTTTCTAATATTGTAGTGAAGATGCTCACGCCTATTTGCATCCTGCTCTATCAGCTCTATTGCTGTATATGTAGCTGCACAAATGGCAGGAGAAAGTGCAGTTTGAAAAATAAACGTCCTAGCATGGTTTTTTAAGAAATCCACCAATATACTAGAGCCAGCAACAAATCCACCTTCCGTCCCAATTGCTTTACTACATGTGCCAATTACTACATCTGGCATGATACCAAAATACGCACTTGTCCCTCTTCCGCTTTGCCCTAGCACCCCAGTTGCATGGGCGTCATCGACAATAACATATGCGTGATAATGATCTGCAAGCTCCATCATGCGATCAAGGGGTGAAATCGAACCATCCATGCTAAAAACGCCGTCCGTTACAATAAATCGCTGTTTGTATTTTGTGGTAGCAGCTAATTTTCTTTCCAAATCTTCCATGTCCACATGGCGGTAAATACACGTTTTGGCTTTGGATAAACGACAACCATCTATGATACTAGCATGATTATATTGATCACTTAAGATAACGTCCTCTGCTTCAGCTAAGGCAGATAAAACACCTATATTCGCTAAATAACCGCTAGAAAATAATCGTGCAGCCTCTGTTTGTTTAAATGTTGCTATCTTTTTTTCCAACTTCTCATGCCAATACGTATTACCCGTCGTTAGTCTTGAACCACTACTCCCAACACCAAACTGTTGCAATGCCTCCATCGTTGCATGAATTAACCGCTTATCATTTGCCAGACCTAAATAATCATTAGATGAGAAAATTATTTTCTTTTCTCCATCTACTATCCTTGCCGATTGCGATGCTGCTTCCATCGTTCGAAGCGTTCGATACAACGCATTTTCTTGCATTTCTTTCACTCTGTTATGCAACTTGTCGTCAAACGACAACATGGCTCACCTCATGAATCGCAGCTTTCATAATGCCAACCATTGCTTCTATTTCTTCTACGGTAGTAGCGAGCGGTGGCATAAAAACGATGGTATTTCCAATTGGTCTTGTCAACATACCCAGATCCCTCATTTTTAAAGATACGAGGTAACCGACTCTTTTTTCAGGAGGAAATGGCTCCCTTGTCTCCTGATTAGCCACGAGTTCTATCCCGCACATAAAGCCAAGCTGCCTCACATCGCCTACCGTTGGAAGTGCATACAGTTGCTGAAGAATTTCCCCCATCTCTTTTGCTTTAGTGGCTACACTTTCAACGATTTGCTCTTCCTTAAATAATGTTATATTTTCGAGGGCAACTGCACATCCAAGCTGGTTTCCTGTATACGAATGCCCATGGAAAAAAGTCTTCATTTGATTATAATCGTCATAAAAAGCTTGATAAATATCCTCTGTCGTTAGCGTTGCAGCAATTGGTAAATAACCTCCTGTTATACCTTTTCCAACCGCCATAAAATCTGGTTGAACTTGTTCGTGTTCACAAGCAAACATTTTCCCTGTCCGTCCAAAACCTGTCGCGACTTCATCTACAATCATGAGGATATTATATTGATCGCAAAGCTCTCGTACGCCTGTTAAAAATCCATCTGGCATTACAATCATCCCAGATGCTCCTTGAACCATAGACTCGATCGAAAGCGCCGCAATTTCTGCATGTTTTTCCATAAGTAACTGCTCTAATGCATACAAACATGTATCACGGCATTGTATAGGGTCACCACTTGAAGAACGATACACATAGGGGGTTGGCGCTTTATAGCTTTCAAACATTAACGGCCCATAAATATGATGAAAAAGTTCGATCGAACCAACGCTCACAGCGCCAATAGTATCGCCATGGTAACCATTTTGCATGGCAATAAACTTCTGCTTTTCTGGCCTGCCGATATTCATCCAATATTGAAAAGCCATTTTAAGCGCGATTTCCATCGCCGTAGCGCCACTGTCTGAATAAAAAACTCTCGTTAGATTTTCAGGGCTGACTTTAACCAGCTCTTCTGCTAATTCTGTTGCAGGCACATTGGTCATTCCTAAAAGGGTAGAATGAGCAATTTTCTCAAGTTGTTGTTTAATTGCCTCATCTAATTTCTGCTTGCGATGACCATGTACATTTAACCAAACGGAAGAAAAACCGTCGTAATATTCCTTGCCATAGATGTCTTTCACCTTTACTCCTTTCCCTTCCTCAATAATTAAAGGGTCAAGATCATAATCCTTCATTTGTGTAAATGGTAGCCATAAATGCTTTTTACTTTTTTCTATTAGTTCTTGTTGCAATGCTTATCCCTCCCATGTAATCAATACTGGTTGATTTTCCAAATAATTTATGTATGAGCGTATGTCCTTCTGCCCGTCCACAAAGAAAATTCTACAACCCCTTTCATCTCCGTACGCTTTTATATTTTCAATACGCTGATAACCCATTTTTCTACTAGCAACGTAACCTGTCGTATAATCGGGATCATCTGACCAGCATAGTTCTGCAATAGTAGCAGGATGATTATTTACTTTCGCAGCTAGCGCAAGCGCTTCTCTTATTCTAGAATTAGCGGAAACATGATGATAACGTACCCATTTTTCAAAATCATTGCCCCGCCAATCTAATCTAGACACCCGAACTCCTTTTTCTTCTCGATCATCCAAGCGTTTACCTGAATGGGCATCTATTAAAACAGCTCCTCGCATAGACGAATATTGCGAAACAGTTTTAACGGCGCGGTCTATCACTTTTTTAGGGAGCCCTATTATTTCTAACAGTTGAAAAGCAACTGTTTTTCCTTCTTTTAAAAAGGTGTCTCTTTCTCTCACAAATCTTTCTACATTCGTCCATCTTTCTAAAGGTTGCACATATGTTACTGACTCAGGAATACTTTCTAATTGAATTTGCATAAAATCTGGTCTTCCCTTGCAATGCGTTAGTCCCTTTTCTAATAAATACATGGCAACTTGTTGAATATTAGAAAAACGAGCAATCCGCTCTCCGCCAGAAATATGTGTCCCCCCTTGTTCGTGACTACCGCCTTGAGCTGCCCTCATTCGTAAGTTATATAATTTATCCACTACTATTTCACCTCCCTATTTGTTAACCAATTTAATTTTAGGTTTACAATTAAATTGTATGCTCCCCTTTTCCAACTGTCAATAGGTTAAGAGAAACTTGGATTTTGACAAATCTTTATGAAAATCGATCGTTTTTCTATTCGAAAACTGTAGATTAAAACAAAAACTTTCACCAATTATTGATGGCGAAAGCAGTCACTTTTGCTTATACGATAGTCCCGAAACAGGATACTTTGCTATAATATAAAAAGAAGAAAAGTCTTTTTTAAAACCTCTCGTTTATTATTTCTATATCTTCATATCAACATTATAATGTGTGTTGGAAGAAAGCCTATAGGCGCTGAACGCTTCAAATTGGTTTACAAAATTATTCCAATTTTCTTTTAACATACGGATGGTATCATCTACCTTCATTTCGGAAAACTCATTCCACGATTCCCCAAATTGATTCTTTTGTATTTGCTTATATCCCTTCATCACCTCTTCATATTTATGCTGAAAGGAGATAACGTTTGATTTTAAAAATAAATGACTATACAGATTTTGCTCGTTTTGAACAAAGTGTTTTCCCTCCTGGATGTTGTTTATAGCATCCAACATTCGATCAGCAATATTTCTATACGGACCTTTCTTTTCCTTATGCTGGTTATATATAATCTCATATGTTTCCAATGATTTATTAACCGTCTGCTCGAGCTTAGCACTTGTATAGTCTTGCACAACTGCAAGAAACTCATTTTTCACAGAGGAATGTGGTATATTCTTAGCTATAAGATTTAACTTTTCCTTAGTTTGAAGATGGTACATACTTTCTATATCACTCGTCCATCCCTTAGAAAAATAATCATCATTTTGTCGCAATGCCTCTTTTACTAAATTGGTTAAATAATCCTTTTCAACCTTAGATATCCCTTCTAGATTTTCAAAAAACGAAGAAAAGTATTTATCGAATTCTGTACTTTTGCTTTGCTCTGTTTTTATCTTATTAATGGTTAATTTTTGATTAGGTATTCTTATCGTATCTACTACATCTGAAAGTAATTGTTTTTCCAATTTAATACTTGATGCATTCTTAATAGTAGTCTCACGAGGGACAGTATTTTTGAATAAATTACTCTGAAATAAGCTTTTATGAAAAGAAACATGATTTTTCAGCATACAATACCTCCTTTTAATGCGGGCGATACATGGAATAAGCAAAATGGTAGAGAGAATTTTCATTTGAATCTAATATATTACCATTAGATAGAAAAACTATAGGTATAATATCGAAATAGTGATGACTTGCAGGAGCAGTGTATGCATACTTTCCTGCAGCCTCTTGAATAGACGGAATTTCGATTATAAAATTACCATTACGATCTGTAGTACTAGATTCCATATAGACTTTATCGTTTCGCACAGCCACTATACGAGCTTCAACATTGGCATTTGGTACAGTAATACCATTTTCATCAAATAATTGACCTTTAACATTGATGAAATTTTTAATACGATATTTATACCCGTATCCATAATCAATATATCCCTCTACATTATCATCTGTACTGATATTTGATATCACAACTGACGTTCCCTCTTTAGCCTTTTCTCTTATATCTAGTGTGTATTTTTGATCAGCATCATATTCAAGTGATGTAGATTGAACTCTTAACAAATATGTACCTGCTGGAAACACTATTGAATAATTTGTATTATCGCCAAGACCTGCGAGGGCATTTAGTTCGGGATCAAATATATCAAGTTGATAATTAGCTGAGGAAGGATTATTTAAATTAACAGTAAACGTTTTTTCTTCATCAACTTGAAAAATTATCCAATCCATGTCATAACCATTATCTATTGTTTGTCTCAAATAGACATTATTTAAATTAGCTGATGCTTGATAAATATTGTCATCTGGTTCGTTCTGATCATGAGATGGGGAGTGTTGTACAATAAGGCAAACGGTGAATTTGGATCTGCACCAGAAACAGAATTAACCGCAATGTAATAAATACCTCCCTCAGTTAATTTACTCAATTGCTCATTTTTTCCACCCCCATAGCTCGAAGTAACTACTTCTTCTAAAGTCATTGTCTCTTCATTTAATTTAAAGAGGTGTAAATCATAATCAATAGATGTAGATTGAACTGTCTGCATTACAACCGTCAACTTCCCTGCCATACTATTTTCAAAGCGATACCACTTTTGCTGGCCTTCTTCTGTTATATAATCTTTATATACACCCTCAATATCAATAGCAGCTGCATTATTAGGAGAATCATTGGTAGCTTGATCAGATACTTTAGTAGGCTTAACTTCATTCTTTTTAACTCCTACACTTTTCTCTAACACCGATCTTGTGTTACCTTGTATTTTAATCATTTCCTCCGGTGACTCAAAATTTATAATTGTATTCTTCTCTAATGAGTTCTGAAGTTGAACTTTTGAAAAGTCTAATGTTTCACTGGCATTGACATAGTTAAAGAAACCAAAAACTGGAACGAGAAATGCTATAAGTAATGAAACTATAAATTTCTTCATCCTCTCTTCCCCTTTAAATTATATCGAACTTTTTTGAAATTTATTTAGTTATTTTCGCAATAATCTTTTTTTTGAAATATAGTTTACTTTCTCACCCCAGAAAAAAGGCACCCAACTAGATGGAAAAAATTCTACAACTTTACCGCGTGCATGTCGCAAGGATCACCTCCCAGCAAGTGGTTGATTCCTTCGACAGCGCACTCATTGTTTCGTAGCCCATGAGTGCGACCTGAAGAACCTTTTGCGAAAGTAAATACTCTATTGCCCTTTTCGTCTTATTACATTCACACCTTCCCTTTTACCGTAAACATCGGTAATAAAATGTTGCATGATTCCTTAAATTCCAATTGATTTTCTATATAAGGATGATGGCTGCTTTTCAACTTATGGACGATAGCATTGTTAAAACTCCATTTGGTAAGCAATAACGCTGACCTATTCAGTATCTACTATTTCAACGTAATATTCAATTTCTGCCCTTCAACTTGATCGTAACAGTTATATTTGTTGTAGCAATTGCCTCTCATAACGTATTCCCCCTACCCATTATTGATAAATCGATCTCCATAAATAAAATGTAGCGTAGGCTTGCCAATTTGCCCAATTAGTCCCTATTTCGCGTACATATTCTTTAGTTGGCTTTTGTTTTAATCCTACCACCTGTTTGATTGCATTTTGCAATCCTACGTCAGCAATTGGAAAAGCATTAGGAACACGCAAACATCGCATTAATACATAATGGGCTGTCCAAGAACCAATCCCTCTATATGCTGTCAGCATTTTTTCTGCTTCCTCTAAACTATTTGTAGCAAGTAATTTCTCCTTAGATATTTCGTTACAAACGATAGCACGTGCCATATCAATAATGTATTCACTTTTTCGTTTAGATAGCTGTAATGAAGTTAATTCGGACACAGATATATTTGCAATCACTTCCGGGGTTGGAAACAACCAAAACAATCTCTCATTCCATTGAACAGATGTCCCATATCGTTCTACTATCCTTCTTTTTAACTTATAAGCAAAGGAAAGGTTAATTTGTTGCCCGATAATTGCCCAACTTATTGCTTCAAAGAAATTCGGAATTCCTATTAGCCGCAGTCCATAATGAGTTTGGACAAGGCTCTTTAAATAAGGATCCTTCAAGGCGATTTTGTAAAAACCAGCTAGATTTGTATTTACATCGAACCATTCACTTACAAAGGTCGTAATTTTATCGCGATATGCTTCAGAAAAAGCGCAAGAGCTTTTCACAACTTTAACCAGCAATCCTCCACTCGTTGCTTCACGCAACACCATTAAAAAAACCACATCATCTATCTTTATTGCTTTTATAATTTCATTTTTCACCACTTGATACATGCATTCATGGTTTGCATTAGCTAAATAATGTAGATTTTCTTGAAATTGAAACACTTCAGGAACCGCAATACTCCATTCTTTTTCTACTAACATTGCAATCACTCCCTTTACTTTAGTTGTATCATACCTTTCACTCTAAAAGTTTCACTATCTTGCCACGATGTTTCTCATCCATTCATCTATTTGCTTAAAACCGTTATAATAAAAAGCATAAGGAAACGAGGTGAAACACATGACAAGTTCACTATCAGAAGAGCAATGGCACGCTATTATAACAAACGACGCTGCTTTTGATGCTGTCTTTCTATACGGTGTTCGCTCAACGGGTATATTTTGTCGCCCCTCTTGTAAATCACCAAATCCTAAAAAAGAATTTATTCGTATCTTTCAAAATTCCCAGCAAGCGTTGACAGAAGGTTACCGTCCCTGTAAACGTTGCAAGCCATGTGACGAACATATGCCTGATGAGGAATGGGTTTTGCAAATAAAACAGTTTATTGATACGCATTACGCTGAGCCATTGACATTAGCTCGATTAGCGAAACATTGTCATGGAAGCCCTTATTATTTGCAACGAACATTTAAGAAAATGATGAAAATATCACCAAATGATTATATACAGCAAATACGCATTTCTCATGCAAAAAAACAGTTAATACAAACAGATAAATCCATTGCTGAAATAGGTATGAAAGTTGGTTTACCTAACACGCCTTACTTCATTACGCTATTTAAACAATACACCGGGAAAACACCCAAACAATTTCGATCAGCGTTTAAAACAAATGGATTAAACTAAAATTTTGACTTGCTTCCCAACGGAAAAATAACGAGCTTCACGAAAAATTTTAACCACATCTATATTGGAGGAGAGTTGTAATGACCGTTTATTGGACAACTTGTAAACATGACACATGGGAATTTTATGCAGCTGCAACGGAAAAAGGATTGTGTTACCTAGGCCCGCGTCATTTAGCAAAAAATGAAATGGAGGTGTTTTTACAGAAGCAATTACCTAATGAGAGGATGGAGGAAAACGATCAGCCATTAATTCCCTATATAGCTGAACTACAAGAATATTTAAACGGGAACAGGAGGAACTTCGAACTTAAACTCGACCTTTATGGCACCCCTTTTCAGCAACAAGTTTGGCAAGCATTACAACAGATTCCGTTTGGACAAACAGTCACGTACTCTGATATTGCCAAATCTATCGAAAAACCAAAGGCAGTACGTGCTGTTGGAACAGCGATTGGAGCAAATCCGATTTTCATCATCGTTCCTTGCCATCGAGTTATTGGAAAAGATGGTGCCCTTACAGGATTTCGCGGAGGTTTAGATATGAAAGAGCGGCTGTTATTATTTGAGAAAAAGGTGTAGAAACATAATAACTGCATCATGTTATTTTTTTCTAAAAAGAACTTGGGTATGTAATTGCATAACTTGGCTTATCATTAAGCTTCCGTTTTTCCTTAGGAAGATTTAAATTCTTCTTTTCTGAAAGCAAACTCCCTTTTATAGTGCCCTACTTTTTCAACTTAAAGACAATAAAATCAGCACAGCGAAAATTCTCTTCAAAAGAAGGATATTTTTTTAACATTTCTTGAGATGGTTTTGGTTCTATTATTTTTTCTAATTCAAAACCAATTCCAAGTAAAGTATTCATATACGTCGTCAAAGTCCGATGGAATAGCAACACTTTCTCATCAACACCCAATCTTTGCTTATATACCCCTTCGTAAAAATATTGATCGACATCCCAGTGTAATTTGTTCCCACGGTGATCCTTATCCCATACACTTGCTGGCGTGACAAAGCATGGATGTAAAATAGAGAAAATAAAGGTGCCTCCATCAACTAATAAGCAATACATCTCGTGAAACGCTTTTTCAATATTTGCAAGGTCTTGCATCACCATGTTTAAAACAATAATATCAAAACTAGCATTTGTTAAAAAATGCAAATCCTCGCAATTTCCGTGGTGATATTCAATCGGTAATTCAACCGGTGTTCTATGTTTCGCCAACTCTAGCATTTTTGTGGAATAGTCTACAGCTGTTACTTTTGCTTTTGATTTTGCTAACAGTCTGCTAAAATAGCCTTCCCCACACCCAGCATCTAAAATCTTTTTGTTATTAACTGGTCCCAATAAAGAGAATAAAGTCGGGTTTAAAAACACTTCTTTATGTAAATCACCTTGTTCAGAATGATTTTCCGCATAAGATTTGGCAAAGCTATCCCATCTATTAATTGCTTCTTCGGCACCAATGTTCTTTTTCAACACACTTCCCCCCCCTCATTCATTTCACCTAAACTGGTACATCCTTTGCACATTATCGTGTAGTCAACTAGCTTGACTTTAGAAAAACTTGGTTTGTCGCCAAGTCTTATGGCGAATGGCGTAGTTTTTCTTATACTATAAACCTATAGACTTTTATGCTTTCCTATAGTGTTAAAAAGTAATCCATACCCCGGTTTTATCATCTGACATTTTAAATCTTGGATATCTTACACATTCCGGGTCATTAGCCTCAAGCTCGATTAAATCATTTGCATATGCTTGTAATCCTTTAGAAAGGATCTTGCTAATCATTACCTCCCAATAACAATCCTGTTCAGATACGCATTCTTTTGGAAGAAAAAACCCATCGGTAACCATCACAAGATGCTTTAATCCGTTTCTGTTTATTTTCCCAAATTCAATAAAATCGACTGCATCATTTTCGCCATTTAACACACCATAGCCAGCAAAAGTATTGCTTCTTTGTCTAATGGAGATTAATACGTCTTCTACACCCTCCCTCAAATCTTTTTGTTTATGTATTCCTTTATCAATAAGCTCTTTCCACTTATTTATGGCAACTCCTTCTAAAAACTCTGTTTGCGCTCGTGTTAGCACTCTTACAAATCCACTATCATAAACGGCAAAAATCATACAGTCGCCTGTTTGAATAAAGTCTATCCTATTTGGAGAAATCTTTACTAAAGCTAGTGCTGTCCCCCATAATTGTTCTTTTTTTGATGTGTCAATCGAATATTCTTTCATTTTAGTCTGTAGTTGCATGTTTATCTTTGCAAAATCATCCAGAAAGCTATCGCAATGTTGAAGTGATTCATAATAATTCTTCACTAGGTTAGAGGCAATATAACCGCCTGTTTCGTTCTCCTGAGTAAAAAAAGGTATGATAGAGGAAGCGCCATCCGCTACCCCATAGACTGAAATATTATCATTGATGATGACGGCATCTTCATTACATTCACTGACACCTTTACAAGTCACTGTTTCTATTTTCATTCTAAAATCTCCCTGTGAACAATATTTACAATCACTTTTTATACATTTTTTGTCGTCTATCGTTTTTTCCAACAGAACAATTTATTAAACCTTTTTGTTCATTGAACGCACTTCTTTTAAAAGTAGTGCTAAAATAACATGTAAATCAAATGCATAGTGCTCATGATTTTTCCCCATGTATTTCCGAACAAATATGAGATTACCAATTTCTATATCTGCGTTGACTTCTTCCGTACATTCTCTTTTTAATGCTAGATGAAGGTTCTCTCCATATTTTTGCCCGCCACCAGGTAAAATATAATACTATCCACCCTTATCTATTATCCCATAAACGTGTATAACGAGTAGCCTGATCTGAAATGTTTAATTCATACACATCAGGATTACTTAATTCTTTCCATTGCTCAAATCCAAAACTTTGATCATAATAATGCAGTAATAAAGAGATAATCCCGCCATGCGCAACAATAACTGTATGTGTAGCATGACTTTCCACAATATCCTCGACTACTGATATAATGCGGTTCATTGCTTCATTACTCGTTTCTCCGCCTTCATACTTTAAATCAAGTTTATGGTAGGTCGCTTTCAGTTTATCCATCCAATCTGAAAAAAGGTAGAACTCAGTACACGTTCCGTTAAACGTTCTTCTTGTTCAATTTCTAAATTCTTAATGTCTGCAAATGGCTTTATCGATTGAATCGCTCGTAAAAATGGACTCGAAATAATTCGATCAACCTTTCGTTCTGATACAAAGCCAGCTAATTCTTTCGCTTGCAACCACCCTCTTTCTGTAAGTGGTGCGTCAGCTGCTTGCCCTTCCGCTTCACAATGCCTAATAACGTAAATTGTTTTATCCATTTTATCGCCTCTATTCATTTTTATTTTCCACCTCATCATAACATTTATTTTCAGATATATCTTATGATGCAAAATATTAAATAAATCGGAAACAAAATAAGCCCACATCAGCGATGATATGCTCCCAATATGGTAGACAGAGAAATAATAAAAACTCTTTACTACGATATTGGGGGCATTTTCTATGTCTAAAAGAAGAAGTAAACATACGTTAGATGAAAGAATCGAGGCGGTATTACGTGTGATTGAGGGGATGGCGTCTGTCAGTACGATTGCTAAAGAATACGCTGTTGACCGTACTACGATTAACTCATGGGTGCGTAAATACGAAGCAGATGGGGTGGATGGTTTAAAGGAAGCGAGGACATGGAAGAAGTATTCCGGCGAACTGAAAAGGGAAGCTGTTGAATTTTATCTAAATGGAGAAGGCAGTCTGAGAATGACTTGTGAGAAGTTTAATATTTCATCTAATTCGGTTTTACGTCAATGGATAAACCAGTATACTAGTGGGAAAGAGATAAAATCTACTAGTAAAGGAAGAGAAACCATGACAAAAGGGCGTAAAACCACACTTCAAGAACGCATTGAAATTGTGCAATATACGATTGCGAACGAGCACAATTATCATGAGGCGGCTAAAAAGTATAACGTTTCTTATCAACAAGTATATAGCTGGCTGCGTAAATATGAAAAAGATGGGAAACAGGGTCTTCAGGATCGTCGTGGAAAAACACTAGAAACAAAGGCTAGCTTTACCGAAGAGGAGAAATTACAACTTCGTATTAAAGAATTGGAACACCGTAATCAGTATTTAGAGGCGGAGAATGGCTTATTAAAAAAGTTGAAGGAAATCGAAAGGGGGATGGGACAGCGCGACTAGGTAAACATCTAGCTAAATTTCAAGCGATTC
The DNA here is from genome assembly GCF_900166595.1 of Virgibacillus dokdonensis. Lineage (NCBI taxonomy): Bacteria > Bacillati > Bacillota > Bacilli > Caryophanales > Bacillaceae > Virgibacillus > Virgibacillus dokdonensis. The sequence goes on from NZ_LT745763.1 coordinate 3,830,893, forward strand.
ATGACTATCACAAGGAGACAACAATACCCATTCTATTACTCTGTGAAATTTTAGATGTATCCCGATCTGGATACTATAAATGGTTGAAACATGAACCTACAGAAGGACAAAGGGAAAATGAGTGGCTCATGAAAAAAGTGAAAGAGGAATTCAGAAAGTATAACGGTAACTTCGGCTATCGTCGAATAACTATGGTGATCAATCGCAAATATAAGAAACAATATGACGAGAAAAGAATTAGACGCTTAATGATTCAAATGGGCTTAAAATCGCATATTCGTCGCTCGAATGGCTATTCCACAAAGACAAGCTATATCAATATTGAAGAAAACATTTTGAATCGTGAATTTACTGCGGAGAATCCGAATGAGAAGTGGGTAACGGATATTACGCATCTGACGTATGGCTTTGGTAACAAGGCTTATTTAAGTGCTATTAAAGATCTTTATGACGGTTCGATTGTCGCCTATCAGGTTGGGCGCTATAATGACAATCCTTTGGTTATGAACACGCTAAAAGAAGCTATAAAGGCAAATCCCGATGCAGCCCCTTTAATTCACAGCGATCGTGGTTCACAATACACATCAAAGGAATATCGTTATCTTACGGCAGAAGCTGGGATGAAACGCAGTATGTCACGTGTAGGTAATTGTATTGATAACGCACCAATTGAAAGCTTCTTTGGTCATTTTAAATGTGAAATCTATGACTTAAAGAATTACAAGAACTTTGAGGAGCTAGAAAAAGATATTGATAAGTATATTACATTTTATAATGAGGAACGATACCAAAAGAGATTAAACAGCCTAGCACCATTAGAATACCGGCGCCAGGCTGTGGCATAATTTTTTATTTTTTAACTGTCTACTTGACAGGGCGCAGATCAGCGATTCTATTAGCAATAATTCTTATCACTCTATAGCTAAGTGTCGTTGCTTTTGTGGATTATGGATCTCCAACCACTTCTCAGCTTCTCTTATCATCCATGAACCCATATCTTCTAAAAAATCAACTATTTCATAAGGATTTTCTACTGGATGAATAGCGTAGGTAAGAGCTTGTTTCGTCTGCATCTCTTTCTCAGGATAATACGTAGAAAATAATTGATAAGCTGGAAATAAATCTCTTGTATATTTGTTTTCTATCTACGGTTTTGACCTACAGCAGCCGTAACAAAATAGAACCAGCCTATTATGTTGCCAAAATGATATCCAAAAGGGCGCCTCACAAATTTTGCTGCATCACCTGCCTCTGAATATTCACGTACCAAACATGCGAAAGTATAAGCTAAAGGCAAACTGATGAAACTCCCCATTAACCAAGATAAATTTATGCAGGCGCTGTAACCGTTGTCATAACTATCAATAAATACTTGCCATTTAAAAATCCTAAACAAGGCAGCAAGCTAATGGTTTGAATTTTGATTATTTATGGTATAATAAGGGTAACAACATACAATAATAAAATGACCGCCAGCGTGTCAGCGCTGACGATCTGATGCAATAGCATGATTCCCTGCAAGGGGGATTGGCTGTATAGGTTTAAAATAAGCACCCACAGGAGCCGTTAACTCAATGGGGGGCTTATTTTTTTTGGTCAAATGACAGCATAGCTACAATCAGCACTCCGAAGTTCAATGCAATCATCAGTGCTTCGAATACTGTCATTGGCACCACCTCCTTTCTATCGGAGATGAATGCCAACCCGCCCATGAGTTTATCAAACTATTGTTCTTCTATTATATCATTTCATCCAAATTCTCGCCTCCCTCAAACTAGAAACAGTATGACGGAGAATTTATTCAACCAATGTTTTTAATAATTCGCAATATGTCACCCTTTCTACTATTTATACTTCTTTGCTTTTAAACATTCCACTTGAAATTGCTTTGGTGTACAACCATTACAACGTTGAAATGCTTTATAAAAGCTGGATGTACTCTGATACCCTACTTGAAAACCAATTTCTATTCCATTTAAATTTGCAGTCTGAAGCAATTGTCTTGCATGGTTAATTCTAACTTTTTCTAAGTAGGTACGTGGTGTATAGCCAGTATGGTGCTTAAAAACCCTATTTAAATGAAACTTGCTAACCCCCACTTCCAAAGCTATGTCTTGGAGGTAATAGGTTTTCCAATAATCATTTTCAATTATTTCTTTCGTATCTTCTACAATGGAGCGAACAGGATCATAGAATCTGAACGGCACTGAACCTAATACAGCAACAACATATAAAGCGACTCCTTCGTATAACCCAATCGTCCGCTTCACATAAATCGCCTCCCCTTATTAATCACTTTAGCAATTAAAAAGAGGAGGTTCTTCGCTTTTTTTGCTATTTAATTTTTGTCATATCAAAACAATCATTTAATAAGCCATTAAACAGTTGGCTTTACTTTATTGGTACCCATACCTCACTGTAGTGATCCTCTGAATAAGGATCATCATCAGTTGAATATACTTCCATTTCTGGTCCACCAGCATGCTCATATCCAGTTGAAGGAAACCATTCAGAAAAGATTCTCTCCCATGTTTTTTGCATTGCTTCTGGCATGGCTCCATAGACAGGAAAAACAGCCCAAGTCGCAGCAGGAATTTTTCTTATCTCCCAATCAGAAGGAACTTGATCCATGTTCTTTTCTGTACAAATTAGATAAGTTACATTTTCTTGTTGTTTATCAAAGTCCATACAAATTCCAAGGATTCCTAGAGAACCACAACTCTTTGCAAGCTCGTTAGTAAATCCATTGGCATTTGACTCGTCCCAGAAGGCTGGTATCTTTTGATGATTCTCTCCACCAATAATCGTCGTACGAATACTTTTTCCTACAACCTCAAAAGCATCTTTTTTCACCATTCTGTAATCCATTTCTACATCACCCTTCAATTGAATTTGAAAAGAGAGTTTGGGATAAGCTTTCAAAGGATGGACATTTTTCCTAGCGTTTATTGGACTGACACCATGGATTCGTCGAAAAGCTTTTGTAAAAGATTCTGGAGTCTCATATCCATATTTCAGCGCAACATCAATTACTCTTGCTTTCGAATTAATCAGCTCCTGGGTAGCCACAGTAATTCGGCGATTACGGATATACGCATTCAGGGTGTACCCAGTTAACATGTGGAACATTCGCTGAAAATGAAACTTAGACATACAAGCCACTGAAGCAATCTCATCCATATGAAGATTACTTGATAAATTACGTTCGATAAATTCTATACTGTCCAACATCCTTTGTAGTTCTTTCACCTAGCATTCTCCCTCCTCGACATTCATTGTAATGAAATGGATTCATTCCTTCCTGTTCATCTGTGCTTTATATTGACAGAGTGATAGTCTACCTAAGGTAAGCAGTAGGGTTTTGGGTTTTCTTTCATCCCCGCTAATTGTTGTAGTCCTAAAGTTTCTGGACGAATGAGGGAATTAAGTGCTCTGACCGCCACTGAACCTTGCCTGCAACAACGTTCATAAGTTTATCCCAACACCATACTTACTAATTCATCCAACGTTCCAAAGCATTTCTTCACTTCAGGTAAATGATAGAATGTGCTTGTTGTAGCAGAATTATTGACTTCTTTATTTGGTGAATAAAGAAAGATTTTTTTCCTACGTCCTAATGCTATTCCCATTTCAATATGACTTCCTTTTCCTGCAGGAAGTAAGACGATAATAACATCCGCTGCAATTACTGCATCTTTTTGTTTTTGACCTATACATTTTAAAGCTTCAATTGTCGAAGCCCTGTCATTTTTTGTCCAGTCATATGTTAGTACATGGCCTTCCTTTATGAATAAACCACGAATATAACGTACACTTTCTATATTTTTAAAACTTGAAGCAATATAAAAATTCACTAGTCCCCCCCTTTTTTCTCTTCTCTGTTATACGTATCAATAATGTAACCCCTTTGAGATGGAGATTTATTTTTTATCCATTGATAATCATTTCTGTAATTTCTAACTTTTCTTTTTATAATAACATATTAGAAAGGATGAGTTTTCTATGATCAACAAATTAACTGGTTTTAAATTTAAAAAATATCGGCAACACTCCCACCAATAATTACTTACCTTCGTTGAATTGTAAGCTATCTAAAAATTTTCGATAAGCATTATTTATAAAAGTATCCTTTCTTCGTATAAACACTGTTTTTACGGTTGCATATCTATCTGGGAGTTTATGAATACGTAGCTTGCCATCTGTTTGGTGTTGGCTAACTAGTGATTCGGTGATAACAGCAATTCCTAAACCAGCTTTTACACAACCAATAATTGCCTCTAATGTCCCAAACTCCATCATTTTCATAGGAACCATTCCCTCATCACGAAGCCACAGTTCCAACCGTTTTCTGTGAATACAATGAGGACGGGTTAGAAGTGTCCGTTTCTGCAAATTCGTTATAGAATGTAATGATTCTGGCTGACTATCTGTTATAACAACAAGTTCTTCCTCCATGATTGGTATTTGGATAAGATGAGGATGTTTAACAGGTCCCACTACAAACGCCCCATCTAGTTTAAAATCAAGTACATCGTTAATAAGCTCTTCTGTTGCACCAATAGTTAATGATAATTCTACCTGAGGATATTTTTTATTATAAGAAGCAAAAACAGATGGTAATCTAACGGATGCTGTTGTCTCATTTGCACCTATGGAAATGGGACCACGAGGTTTTTCAGAATCTTGAATTGCCTTTTTTGTCTCTTCCATTAGACGCAAAATTTGGTCTGTATAAGATAAGAGTTGTTTCCCCTTTGAAGTTAATGAAACTCCTCGAGGATGTCTGTAGAATAGTTCTGTTTGTAGTTCTGCTTCTAATTTTTTGACTACCCTCGTTATGTTAGACTGAGCATAATTCAATTGTTCAGCCACCCTTGTGATACTGCCTTCATGAGCTAAAGTTTTGAAAATAAATAATTCCTTCACATCCACTAAGCATGCTCCTTTAGACATCATTTTAAATGATTGATTTAATCTTATTTAATCATTTTTAATACAAAGCTAAAAGTATTATGATATGAGTGAAGAACATTTTCTTTCAAAAATTATTTTAGGGAAGGAATGCATGTATTTGATACCTGTACATCGATTAAAAGCAAGAATAACAGAGGAAGAGCATGATCTATTAACTAAAGAGCAGCGTACTTTGTGGGAAATCGCTCTAGAGAACTTGGAAATGCAGTCAAATAGTTTAAAAGAGAATGACAGTTCGAAAAGAGCTAGTGAAACGTTAACAACATGCATTCTTCACGAATGGGAAAAAAAGAGAAATAAGTTAAATGAATTAGAAGATGTATATAAAAAATGCAATGAAGCAATAGATCTTTGGAAGCGCCTAAAAAAACAAATAGATCAACTGCCTCTAGATCAATCTCAAAAGGATTATTGGCTAAAGCAGGAAAAAAAGAAAGCAGAATTATTGGGTCATACGAAGCGAGCATGTCTATGGGAGGAAATAGAAAATTTTATAAACAGCATGGAAAACCTTCACAAGCTACTAAAGTTTTAATTCAAGAACAATATCGTAAAGTAAATTTTTATTCAATAGGAGTTCTCCCTTTCCCCCTACTAAGTATATAGCACCTCAAAAGGAAGAACCACTAGTCATATAACCAAATTGAGGAATTAGATATCATTATTTTCATTAAAGGATTAACGTTTGCAGTGGTTGGTTACAACCATTTATATTTGGGCTTATAGCACGATTTCGTAAGTATAATGAAATAATATGACATAGTGAATTTGATCTTATTTACCGTTTATACTATTTAATCTTCAATATGGAAATACTGTGTTCTACGTTTCGTTATTTAGAAATAAGTAATCCCTTTCATCTATCACCTTTGGATAATACACTATTTTTAATGGTTAAACCTGTAACGATCCACGAAAGCCTCTAGAACTATAGTAAGAAGAAGCTCCATTATGATACACAAAAACATGCCCGAAACGAAAATCACAGAAAAGAGCTCCACCAAGGTTTCTAATGTCAGGAGGGGTGGCAATCCAACTCGACGTTTTCCTATCAAAATCGCCAAGTTTCTGCAAGGCTCGATACTGGTCTTCTGTTAAAAGTTCAATGCCCATAGCGGTAGCCATATCAACGGCATTATTTTCTGGTTTATGTTTTTTTCTGGACTCCAGCGCTTCACGATCATAACAAACACTTCTGCGGCCCTTAGGACTTTCCACAGCACAATCATAGAAAGTATACGTATCTGTCTCTTTATCATACCCAACCACATCTGGTTCACCGCCTGTTTGTTCCATTTCATGAAGGGACCTCATTTTTTCAGCATTTGCTTCCAGTTTTTCTTGCACTTTAGCCCATTCAAGCTCTTTATGGCGGTTCCTATTTTTCTCAAAACGAGCTTGCAATACGTTAAGTAATTCTTCCTTTTGTTCTAATGATAAATCCTTCTTACCGTTGATTTCACTATTCTTTGTCATGTTAATTCCCACCCACTTGTATATTACTTGAGCCGTACACTATAATACCTCATTGCTTTCGGAACACCTTTAATTTCAAAAATACCTTTTAAAATCAATTGTCGTACTCTATACTCAAAAAAGGAATCACCGATAGATTGATTTAAATGCCCCATTACTTCCCCAATAAGTCGTGCAGAATGTATGAAGTCGTTATATCCCCTCTCTTTGTGTAGCTGTTTAGCTTTATTTATAATGTAGTTATCATAATACGTTTCCTCTACATTTATTATTTCTCGCTTTTCCCATATCCTTAGGCATTCCTTCATAGTAGATAATGCTTGCCATTCTTCTACAAATTCTTCAAGTTGATGTTGACTTACTGGAGCTTGTTTTCTACTTTCTTCATATATCATTACTAATTTTTCAGGTAAAATTTCTCCCGTATGTAATGGGAAACATTCATTATTTGGGACATTAAATTGATCTTTATACTTCTTGCTCGCGTTTAATATAAAAATGTCATTGATTTTATCTTTTAATAGAAAGAGAACATATCGCAAAGCGGTTTGTTCATGGGCATTTTCACCAGTCCATATCATTATTGGAGTGGTTTTTGGAATAGCTTTCATCATAGATACAGTGTGGTTAAAAATATAGTTGTATTCATCTATGTATTCGTCATCAAGATTGATATGATTTTTTAACCATTCATATCTATAATTAAGCCCCTCCTCTTTATGTAATTGCCAGATGGGACCAACCTCTAACATATCCGAAAAACGAATGATTCTCTCCTCTTCTTGGTAATTCAATTCTTTTAAAGCTTGTTTTAAAGAGCCAGACGTAGAGTCACCAAAAACAATATGTACTGCACGATAACCTTTATGACTTTTTATATCCAATTGATTTTCTTTATATTCTAGAAAGGAATGATAGGTTCTTTCTAGATCCTTCACTAACTGGCTTTTTGTATATTGATCTGTTTTCTCGTGGGCTTCCATGCTCATAAACATAGATAGTAAAAGATCATGCATTTCCTCTTCCGTCGTATTTTTAAGCAGTCTTTTTATTTCATGAATCAAATAATCACTCCTTTATATATATTTTTCCATAAAACCCAATTGTATTCTTTTTCCTGTTCATTTCTTCGTCTCTTAATACACATATACCCTAGATTTGAAGCTAGCTTAAACATAAACCATAAAAGTCAACTTCATTTTTTCCCTGGTACTTAATTTACCATAAAATTAACGGAATCAGCTCAGTACAAAAAGCAAACGTATAGCAAATTAATAATGTTCTGTACTGATGCCTTGTTGATTTTTTTCTTTCACTTGCTTTAATGTTGCTACGATAAGAAAGCTAACAATTACCAATAAGACCCATGAGCTTACCTTACCTAAATGAACCAGACTCCATGCATCCGTTTGATTCGGATATTCCCAAGCGCCAAATAATGTGACAATATTTTCAGCAATCCATATAAAAAATCCAATAAGAATAAAAGAAAATACGAGTGGCATACGATATTTGATTCCGCCGACTTCATATGTAACCCAAGCTCGCCAAAAAACAATAATGACAAGTGCTGCTAACCACCAACGAACATCGATCCAGAAATGATGCGTGAAAAAATTTAAATAAATTGCAGTTGCAAGAGGGACAACTACTAAAAACGGGGGCCAATTGACCAATTTTATGTCCAATCTCCTCCAAGCCTGACAGAGATAACTTGCTACACTTGCATACATGAATCCACTATACAATGGAACACCAAAAACTTTAAAATACCCTTCTTCTGGATACGTCCAAGACCCCATGTTTACTTTAAATATCTCAAGGGCAAGCCCAATGAGGTGAAAGACGGTAATCACCTTCAACTCATCTCGTGTTTCTAATCCAGAACGAACCATGATCCACTGCATGAGGAGACAGATAATAAGCAGCCAGTCATATCGTGGTAGAAATGGTAAAGTTACCATTTGTGTAAGCGCCAATGAAGCAAAAATAACGACTGGAAATAGACAAGATAAAGCTTGTTCCCAACCAAAACGAACGAGCTGTTTCAATCCGCTTATACTTTGCGCCAATATGGTTTTTTTCTGGGAATTTCTTTGACTGCCGAAATTCATGATCTCTCCCCTTTTACAAGCCTATTCATGTCAAAATTAAAAGCACATTTTTTTCCAAACAAAGGAATGTCCTTGCTTGCCTACTTTTCTTCTAATTCTTGATCCATTTCCGCTGCAACATGTCCCATTTCAGGTACTAGGAAAATACACAACACAAGGATTGGAAATAAATCCTATAAACGTCGCCTTCTTCATAAAAACCACCTCATTGATTTGTTAGTTGTTGATTTTAACATATTATTTATTGTAATTCAATAAATAATATTCTTTTTTTGATACATACTTCATGATAATCATTTTCAAGCGTAAGGGTAAAGGAGTAGTGAAGTAGGACAATTCTATAAGCTTATGAAGCAAAATTTTTAGAGAGATCAGCATTAGTGAAACTTGACTTGACGTCAATGCTTGATGACAAAAAAACGCTACCGTCTTTTCTTATAAAACAAATAAGCGTCGCCATCACTGACCACGCCTCTTGCAAAATATTTTCATTTCCATAGGATGACTTCAAGTTTTTAAAAATCGACATAGATATCACAAATATCTTCCTTGCTTTTTCAAAGTAACCATTCTAAATCATAGCTATTTTCAAAATAGTCTTTTTGTAAATGATTTCATCGGCTAACATTTTAAGCTAACCTCTATACATAAAGGTCGAACATATTTACATCATAACCAAGCTGTTTCATGTAATTAAAGAATTGACCTCGATGATGGAACAGGTGGGAAACCTCTTCAACTAACCAGTGTGCTTGAATCTCAGCTTTTTCAAGATAAAAGGGCTTTGTTTTTTTTGTCAAAAAATCTTCTTCAGACAAAGAAAGCATATAATCCTTATAATCTTTAAAACCTTTATTCATTCCTTCAATCATAACATCAGCAGATTCCATATTATTATACTTCGCTTCTAATTTTTCGATTGTTTCTTGATCCTTCTCCAACCATAGATGAAGATCAACTTCTGGTATAGAAATAATATGTTGAGCGAGCTCTTTAAGACTTCGCATATTGTCAGATGGCTTATACTCCCAATCCTCCGCTTGTACCTTTTTCAGCAAACCTTCCATGGATCTTATACCAATTGCAAGTTCAGACAATAATTCATTTCTTAAAATATCTACAGCGTTCATTCCTCTCATCACCTTTTCATTTAATTTGTTTATTCTGTCATGGAATAATGACAGATTACGACATCAACAATGCATTTTTGTTAACTATTCACCACATAGCTTCACTTGAAGTAGACAATTTTCACTACAACCCACGGAAAACCTTTGTTTCCAAGAGGCTTAATGCTGACAACCCTCCCTCTAAAGATCAGATGATTCTGATTTCTTTGTTATCTATGACATCTTACGCATAGAAGATTTGTTTGGTTTCCTCTATCTTGTTTCTCCATGCAACCTTCTCATTAAATTAGACGCTACATAAACATGGTAACATACGTTCGGTTGAAAAGCACGTATAAACATGCACTTGCCAAAAATTGAGGTACTTTTTTTATCCTCACTGTTTAAGGCCGCTTCTCCCAAGGCTCAAGCTGACCGATAGTTGTTATCCTGTTTTTATTTTTAATTGCTTTTATAACGCCATTAGAAATCTCCTTATTTGTTAACCACCTTGATTGATTCCCTTCTATTACAAACCCCAGGCGAATTTGATAGTATACACAACTACCGGGTAATTTTACTTCTCGCTTCATTGCTTTCAAATTTGAGTTGCTCCCTAAAACATGAAATAATTGCCACTCCTTTCTATTATCAGAAATTTGGTCAGTTACTACTTTCAACGCCTTAGGAGCATCTGAGTGAATCCATGCTACGACAAGTTCCAACTCTCCGTTTTCGCTTATTGTTGAATTCACGCGTTCCTGTAATCCCTCATTATCCTTATAATCAACCAATATAGATGTTATGTTATTGTTTAATTCTGTCTCTTCCAACAGTCTCTGCATGCGTTCAGGATTCCTTGCAATAATGGACGCATGATAGTCATTCTTTATTAACCATAGGGATACCCCTGATAACATACCTGTCCCACCAATAATTAATGCATGCTTCATTTATTTTCCTCCTCATGATACAATTCATTATATTATTAAAGAAGGTGATGACATGGCTCCATCAAAGATAATACGAGGAATTGACAAAGGAACTTTTTTATTAAAAAGAGACTTTAGCCAAGAAAGCAACTGGCGAGCTGACCACTGCTATAAGTTTATTTACTCTTTAGATGGAATGATAAATTATCAAACGAACAGAAACCAAATAAACTTTAATCATCATCAATATATTCTATTTAACCCACAAGATGAACATAAACAATTGGCAGTAGAAGGCAAAAAATTTCTAATTGAATTAAATCCTACTTTCCTTAATCACGTATCAAAATCTCTTGGTTTTGTGGTGCAAAACGATATTCAATTTGCTCTAAATGTACAGAAAAGCCCACAAATATCCAACTGGGTCAAATTTGTACTAGATTATATAGTTATTGAAAAAATGACCCGCATGCAGTGGAATTATTTTTAGAGCATAGCTTCTCACAACTCGCATTAATTTTACTAAAAAACGCTGTTGGTACACATACACAGGATATACATGTAAATTCTTACAAAATAATTAGTCCGCAAATATATGCTACAATATGCGCTTTAAAAGAAAGTTATCCCTATTCTTGGAATCTAGATCAAATGGCAGAAATAGCTAATTTAAATAAGTATCAATTTGCCCATTTTTTCAAAGAAATTATCGGGATTTCCCCATACTCTTGGTTACAACTGTATCGAATCATTCGAAGTCAGGAAATGCTAATAAAAACAGATAAAACAACCTTACAAATTGCTATGGACTGTGGTTTTTCATCTATTACTGTTTACAATCAATTATTTAAACGATTATATGGCATAACTCCTGGTGTTTTTCGAGAACGGATGAATAAATAAATGACTGCAGAGCAAATCATCATGAGCCCACAAATTATAAATAAAATTCTTGTAGACAAAAATAAGGAAAGCATTCCGAATATGCCAAGTGAAACTGCATTTGAAAAATAGAGAAGAAATGCATTGAAGCTGAAGCCTCTCCCTAGCTTTTCTGTTGGAAGATAGGTTTGTAACAAATATACTCTTACTAGACTAGATATAGGTAAACCAATGGCTGCGACTAATACACCCATAAAATAGAAGGACATGGTGTAGGAAAATCCCAATATAAGAATTCCTATACCCCAAATCAATGACCCAAACAATTACATTTTCATGCTTAATTCTTTCCAAAAGAATGGGATAAGCAGATTAACAACAATAACAATTGCGCCATACCACCCCAAAAGTATACTGTACCATTCTTCTCCACTCGAAGTTGTTTCTATAAGTTGTAATAACAAACCGACTTCCCAAACCCATGTATTGAAAAACACCATAATGACAGTCACTTCAAATAATGTTCGAATGGTTGTTTGTTTGCTCACCCAAATGGAAAAACCTCTTATGGAGACAAAAACATCTCTCATCGTTCTTTGGCTTAAGCTTTTATTGACTAATCGTTTATCGGCTAATTGAATTCTATAAATAAGAATAACGCTTACAACATATGTTATAGCATCAAATGTAAAAAAATGTATAACTTCAACTGTATTCAATAAATAGTATACTACCAAAAGGTCCTAATACAGTAACCCCTCTGGTAACTGTATCAAGCAAACTGTTCACCGACGTTCTTTCCACTTCTTTTGTAATTATTGGTAAAATCGCTCTATGAGCAGGATTAAAAAAGCACCCTAAGCAATGAATGAGAAAACTACCTATAACCAAATGCCAATAGCTTAGGAGATCTAACTGATGGATAAAAACTAGCAATAATATTACAGGTATTCTGATAAGATCAATACATATTAACAGCTTTTTCTTATCTACCCAATCCGCAATTACTCCCCCTATAAGACCAAATATAAGGTAAGGAGCTACTTGCGAAATTGCTACAATTGTTGTATAAACACTTGATGCTGTCATCTCATAAGCTAAAAACATAAAAGCTAAACCAGAGATAACATTGCCTAAATTTGAAACAGCAGCTCCTAATAAGTAAAAAATAACATTGCTATTGTTTTTCATCACTTCTAAATACATGCCAAATCACCTCTTTCTAGAGTGTAATCTCGTTTCGAGGTGATTTCTTCTATGATATTGCGAACTAAGTAAAAATATGGGTCGTCTATTTAACCCGCTAAGGAAATATACTGGCTGGTGAGCCTCCTCGTGATGGCGCACTGTGAGGTCTCACCGATGCCTTTAATCCCGCAGGAGTGTACGTAAATAATTTCTGCTAAATACTAAACTGTTTGCCTTTAGAGCATACAGTTTAAGCCCAACCTCTTCTAACCATTTATTTCAAAATTAATCTAATAAATCACTTAAACCTACCTCATCTAGAATATCCTCAAGCGTTCTGCCACCTTGCTTTTCTCTTGGAACTGGAGCATTCTCTGCATTTTCATTTACACGTAAATAATTATCAACAATTATTTTCATATCCTTTGCATCAATACTTCCATCTTGGTTAATATCTGCTTTTTTCGGTCCCTTTCCTGGTTTATTAATATGATTCTTTAAAAAGAAAGCATCTTTCATATCAACCACGTTGTCGCCATTTACATCACCAACAAATTCTTTTGGAAGTTCATCATCATAAACATTTAGATTTAAACACTAGCGTTGCATAAACTTTTTATAAAGTAGTCAAGAAAAAACAACTTGTGTCAATACTAAGAATAATAGGAATTATCAATACAAAAACGCATAAAAAAACCTTATAATTAGGGTATGGTAGTCCTGTCCAAATCCCAAATTATAAGGAGTCTCTCATGGACAATCATACCATAAAAATGGTATTCAAGGAATACATTCATCCATTAGATACAAAAGTTATTCAAAAAATGATTGATATGGAAGGGGTAGACAAGTATGTGAAAAAGCTAGATACCATTGCCTATATTCGCTTATTTATTTACGCACAACTTAAAAAATCAGAAAATCTTGCAGTAATCAGTCAGTCTGTTTCACGCAAAAAAACGGTGCAGCGATTAGTAGGTATAGACAGTATCAGTAAGTCACAACTCTCGCGTAAGAATAGACAAATCCCACATGAAATACCAGAAGCTATTCTTCGTCATCTCATTCAAAAGGTACAGTATACACTAGGACCTGTGAAAGCAGGAAAGGCATTGCTTCAGCTGCATTTGATTGATTCATCGACTATTTCCATGTGTCTTAGTGGCTATGAATGGGCTGATTTTCGAGAAACAAAAGCCGGGATTAAAATGCACACTTCAATTAGGTTGTGCAATGATACGCTCTCGCTAGATAAGATGATTCTAACGCCAGCCCGACCAGCGGATGAGACACAGCTGGATGAATTAATTGTTTATCAGTTAGATGTGCTTCATGTATTCGATCGCGGGTACTTCAACTTTGCGAAGTTCGATGCCTATTCGGAAAAAGGAATAAAATTTGCAACGCGTATCAAAGCCAATACAGTGGTACACGTCGTGGAAGAGTTACTCGTGGATCCATCTTCTCCCATCACACGCCATGCCATGGTGACAATCGGAAACATGAAACATCCATTACAATTGATAGAGACAACAGATAGTAATGGCAAGCCTATTCGGATTGTGTGTAACGACGCCAAGCGCAGTGCGCAAGAAATCAGCGATATCTACCGAAACCGCTGGAAAATAGAGTTGTTTTTCAAATGGATCAAGCAACACTTGGTCATTACAACATTATATGGTAGGAGTGAAAATGCCGTTTATAATCAAGTCTATCTTGCAATGATTACCTTTTGCCTGATCATCCTAATGAAAAATAAAATAGGTTTCAAAGGAACCTTGCTGGAAATGTTGCGTTGGATAAAGGATGGTTACGATCAATCCATGGCAACCTTTATTTTGAAAGTACGTAAAGAACCAGAGCGAGAGTCCAGTGGACGACGAAAGTGGGACAATGAGCGAATTTTTGCAGAGACCCTAGCACAATATGAGACAGGAGACGTGTTACACTTAGATGATTTAACATACGATCCATTCGTTTAAAAGTATATACTATTCAAAAAATGGATGAAGGGCTACCTCTCATGCCTGTTGTCTTTTTTTCATTGTGTACAAATAACATATATCAGAAAATTCTGTTACCTATGTCTCAAATGGAAAATTAACGCTTGACTTGAAGCATTACTTTTTATGCAACGCTAGTGAGATTTAAAGTAAATTGGTTATCCTCACGAAATAACTTATCCTTCTTCACAGAGTACCAATTCACTTCCACATCATTACTACCTTCTTTAAAGGTCAACAGCATAACCATTCCTATGTCTAATGGCTGCATAAACTGAGCATCTACCAGAACTTGTTTAATAGAGTTACCATGATCACCCTGGTCTTCTCTAACAACTAAATCCTCGCTACCAATATGTCCAGCTGTTACTAAGATAATATTTTCATGCTTTCTTACAAACTTATCCCAAACTTGGTCACCGTTATTTGCATCAGAAATATATTTCCCTGGGTTATCCATATGGTCAAGGCTATGATGCTCTCCGTTATGATACAAATACGAATGGGTGTTTACAATAATTTTTTTCTCTGCATTATCTTCTGCTAATTGATTAGCCCAAGCCAGCACCTCATCTCGCGGACCGTACTCCAGATTAATCACCATATACTCCACTCCATCTATATCAAAGTAAGAGTACGTATTCTCCATCTCTCCTTCGATGAATGCTCCACCAAACGAGTTTGCTTTAGAATACGCTTCATATGGAAAATATTGATTGTAGTATGTTGTAGTACGGTTGTATTGATTGTTGTAATCATGATTACCAGGCACAAAAACGTAAGGAACAATGCCATCTAAGTAAGACATACCTTCTTCCACTGTCTGCCATTCCTTTATACTTCCTGGGTTATTAACTAAATCTCCTACATGCATCACAAATTCCATGTTTAATTCGTCTGCATTTTCTTTAAACCAAGTCATATAATCCTTAAACTCATTTGGGAAACGCTGAACAAAATTCTGAGTGTCAGGAATTACAGCTATGGAATAACGGGAAACAGTGTGAGGAGGTCCTAGCTGCCTTTAATATTGATATTGCATTTATAACAGTAAATGCCTTATCCTATGAACACGGTTTAACGGATTTTAGAGTGCATGAAGTCGGTGTTATCAAAACCATTCTTTCGCGAACCAAATATAAAGTAGTCGTGGCAGATTCATCTAAGTTTGAAACTTCTTCTTATATTAATATTTGTTCATTAAAAGATATTGATCTCATCGTTACAGATAACTCTATACCATCACATATAGCAGAAAAATATAATAATCATAATATACGAGTTCTTTTTCAAAGTGAAGGGACTAGATAGAGATAGGACCATTAGGCATTAAAAGAATCATTTTACACTCTCACTCTTATTAAATTTTGCAAAATAAATAAAGGTAAAGGACTCCTCTCTCTACCTTTATTTATTCATCTGTTTCAGTATAATCGCTAAATGGTATATGTAAAATACTTCAATTTTATATTATAATACTCCTCCATATCCTCCCTCAAACGGCTCTCCAGAGTTAATAATTCATGAACAATATAATGTAAATCAAATACATTATCAATGTCCGCTTCTGACCAAATAGATTCCAATCTAGCTTTATTAGAGAAAGGAAGCACTGAAAGTATTGCACCTTCTTCCTCATCGTGTTCAATTGTATAATAATGGAATTCAGGTATATAGTCCTTCGTTATCCTTTCTTGCCATTTATACAAAGACTTATAAAATTCTAGGATCGGAAGTTCTGCCTCAAAGTATAATGTGTTATTAATTTTTATTGAAAACATAGCATCTACTGCTAAAACAGCTGGAACATCACTTCTATCCTTATTGGAGATAATACATTTATCACTTACAAAATGGTATTCAAAATGGAAATTATTATCGATAATAATTTCCATTTATCTAGACCCCTTTCATTTAACCGCCTTTTGAATTGTTTACATTTTCGCTTTTGAAAACCAACGATAAATAGCCAACTTTTAAAACAAGCGTTCTAATAACAAGCATTAGAACGCTCTCTCTTTTGAGCTTTATTTTAGTTGTAACTGATACATAAGTTGAATAATATTATCTTCTTGTACGGTATCTGTTGCTACCTTGTTCTTTTGTGTTTTCTTGCATTTCACACATTGATGTAATATCTGATGTCCTTTTTTCGCAGAGTAATCTAGGACTATTGGTTTCATTAGCCCTTTACATTCACTTAAACGATCACCAGGGTTATTGTCCAAATGTTCGGAATATAAACAGTAAGGGTAACTACCATTTGTTAATCGTATAACTTCAGCACCACATTTTTCACATTGAAAAGAGGTATTCTCTCGTTTTCTAGTCATTCGCTTTCCTCCAAGATGAATTTTCACCTATGGAGAAAAGGGTTGCGTTTGTTTTTCTGCGTGTAGCAGTTCCAGGCTTTGAATAAGAGAGACCTATTCACCGTTTTATATTTTAAAGCCGGCAAATGTTTTATGTAATTCATGATAGAGCATCAAAAGGATCATCACTCTTAGATTTTTCCGTTTTCAAAAGGTCAATACAACGGTTTATAGCATTATTTAGAGAATGTGTAACCCTCACTATCGACTTACAACCATTTTTAAAATGACTAGGACTAATAGCTCGTTTGCTTAATCCATAGAAACTCAACATTCCACCATTGGTATTGCAGTAATTTAAAAACTGTGTCCACAAAAACCGTACGTATTATTACATACACAGTTAATATTACACTCCATCCCCACTACCAAAACCAAGATTTCAGCTTTATATTTTCATAGATATCTCTGTACATGAGATTAATTTCCATAAGTTTAACTTGGTTCTTTTCGAATCGTTGTAAAAGTGCTTTATTAGCTTTCCCATCAAAGTTATGTTCTAGTTTATTTATGATACCTCGATGCTTTTCCGAAAGCGGTTGAATCGCATAACAATGGGTAAGGTACTGCTTGAAGAATTCCACATTTGGTTCTAAATCATTTCTTATTTGTTTCTTTAACTCCTCTTCTTGCCTATTCGTTTCTAAATAATTTTGCCACCAGTCAGTAATATCCTTATCTTTCATCAACCCACCTCTTCTCTGCTTCAAAAATTGCATTATTTAAGTTGTAACCATTGAGCAAGTAATTGATCCATATGGGTAAAGTCCTTGCTCATTTTATCCATATTATAAGCAATGTCTCCTGTATCCAATTGGGATTTTTGAAGTTTGGTCAATAATTCTTCAAATTCACCGATATCCAATAACATGGGCAATCCTCCTGGACCAACACCTGTTAGATGACGGAAGATTTCCTCTACATGAGAAGCATTTAACTTATCATACTTGCCAAAACCGACAGCATTCATGTATTTACGCTTCAACTCTATCATCGTTGTTATATAGTCATCGAGAAAATGTGTCAATGCCTTTCTTGTGGCTGCAATTTGTTCCTCACTTTCCTTCATCTCAATAACATAACCATCCATTAAACTGGACTGGATACGAATATGAAAGTCAGAAACACCACTATTTTTCAAAACTAGGGGAGACATCGTTAATTGATCTTGTATTTTTTCATCGTATAATAGCCGAGGCAAGAAATAGCCTTTCTCATCATACATACTATTGTCCATATAATTCTTAATGCCGTGGCTACTTAATCCCCAGCCTCCTTCTGCCGGATTACCCATATAGTAAACAGAACCTATCGAATCTTTATAGAATGTTCCTACAGCATCATCCGGGTAGGTGTAAGAAATGACATTATCCTTAAACTCACCACTTAATGCTCGCTTTTGATTTTCTTCAGATAATAAATCAAAGACATCCGCCGCAGCGAAGGTAATAGCATTCGAATCATATTCCACAGCATAATATTGAGCAAGTCCACCGCCTAATGAGTGACCAACAAAGGTAATATTATTAGCTCCATATCTTTTCACATATTTATTTACAACATGATCCGCTTCGGTAAATTGATTTTTATTGGTATACGTGATGGTTTGATCGTTGGGGTTTAACTTAGCCTTACCAGTAGCGAGAGCTGCATCTTGAGAGGGTCTTGCTGTATAGGGTGTTTTTCCATATTCTTTTTTGCTATAATTGGAATCACCAAGGACGATTCCTTCTACATCTTCTTGAACATCCTTTGCGAATTCGGAAAAGTCCGTGTCTTTCGTTTCATAAATCAGATTACCATCTTTTAGTTTCGCCCCTCCCCCAGCTCCGGCTAGACGGGCATCTTGAGATGGTGAACCAACATACTTTTGTTCCACTTGTTTTGTCGTTGTCTTTGGAGGTTCTGTTCCACGAAAACTGATAACAACTTCCTCTGTGTCGGGGTTCTGTAGAACATAGCCATGTAGGCCGGTGTCTTTATCTTTGATGGTTTCGATATTTTTCCAAGTAGATATTTTCCCATTTCCTAACTCTACATAAATTTCAGAACGATTATCTTTATAAGTTCTTTCCGAAAGTCTACTTGCTATTTTATCATTAATGTTATTAGTCAATTTTATCACTCCTGCTATAAGTAATGGGAGTGTCAATAATTTTGTGTAAATGACACTAAGCCCTTTTGTAAGAATTAAGCTAGTTATTTATTATAAACGACCTTGCAGGTCGGACTGTGACTTTCTTCTTCAGTTACTAACCCCATAGCTGGTTCTCACCAAGGGTCAAGCGTATTTGGCTTGATGCTTGGTGAGAACCAGCTAAACTTCCAAAACTGAAGAAGATTAAGTTTCGATAGCTTCAAACATTTTAAGTAGTTCTGGTTTAGCTTTTTCAAACCCTCTATGACATCGCATACTATGTTTTTCAATATAATGATGGAATTGCGTGACTAAATAACGTTTGAGCGATTCCTCATTCGGAAATTGCTCTTTGGCTTTGATATGGCGTTTGATTTGCTTATTAAAAGACTCTATTAAATTCGTGGAGTAAATACTTCTTCGAATAGAAGCCGGAAAATCAAAAAACGTTAGGAGTTGTTCATGCCCCATCACATTTTTAATGACAGATGGATAAAGCTTTTGCCATTTCTCCCGAAATTGTTCGAGTTGAGATTCAGCTTCAGTACGATTTTCAGCTTGATATACCTTTTTAAAGTCATTAGAGATGTCTTCACGATCGCTGACGCGTACTTTTTTAGAAATATTTCGAGAAACATGTACGCAGCAAACCTGATGTTTCGCTTTAGAGTAAACACGATGAATCGAATCGGTCATTCCTTTAAGCCCATCAGAGACAAACAACAGAACGTTTTTAACGCCTCGTTCACGAAGGGACGAAAGCATCTCTTCCCAAACGTGAGCTGATTCCGTTGGGGCAATCGTATAATCCAAAACTTCCTTTGTGCCATCTTCGGTAATGCCAATCGATATATAGACAGCTTCTTTTTGGACAGTATCGCGTCTAATTGGAATATGCGTAGCATCTAAATAGACACAAACATAGCGCTCGTTGAGCCTTCGGCTGTGGAACGCTTCTAAATCCTCTGATACACGCTGAGTGATATTGGAAATGGTCTGTTTCGTATAGTGATGGCCGTACATTCGCTCAATAAGTTGAACGATTTCGTCTGTCGTGATGCCTTTTTGATACATATGAATGATATAACTTTCAAGAGTATCATTCGTGCGATTATAAGAGCCCAGAGTTTGTTGCTTAAATTCACCGTTACGATCGCGTGGAATATCAATATTTAATTCCCCATATTCCGTTTTAATTGAACGAGGGTAAGTGCCATTACGTGAATTGCCAGAATTAAAACCTTTTCGATCATAAGGTTCATAATCTAAGAAAGCTGTCAATTCATTTTTGAGTAATTGATTGACTGCTGACTCAAGATGTTGGCGAAAAACTTCTTGGATATCCTGTTTTTGGACTAGAGCTTCAATTAAATCTGTAGTAACATGGTTCATAGGGAAGACCTCTTTTCTGTGAATTTTGTCGGCTAACTTAATTCTACAAAAAGGGTCTTCCTTTTTCTATGTTCTAAAAATCATTTACACAAAATATTTTATACTCTCTAAGTAATAATCAAAGGAGGTTATCTTATCAAAAAAGTATTTTTTTTATCAATTGTTTTTATTATACTATTAGGAGGTTGCAATGTGAACTCTAATAACGAAACCTATGATGATACAACAAAAGAAAAAGCTACAGAAGCCGTTAAGCAGTATTTAAAAAATAATTTTGAGGGAATCGAATCCGTTAAGATCGATAATATCTACCAAAGTCCAATGGGAGGATTGACCGTTGATGGCAATGTTAATGAAGGAGTTGCTGACTTTTCAGCAGGGGTTGAAAATGATTATACTGTAGGAAGTATAGGGTTGAGTGAAGGGTTCCCCGAAAGGAAGGAAGAATGTAAAGAACGATCGTGTAAATAATAAAAAGGAGGTATTCAGCATGTGAAAATATCTTATGTTTTTTATAGTTACCACTATAGTTCTTACTGGATGTAATGTGAACTCATCCAATAATAATTATGATGACAAGACGGTTAGCAAAGCTAAGGAAAAAGTAGAAAGCTATCTACGTCATAACTATGAGGATATAAAATCAGTGGAGTTTAAAGATGACATGAGTGACCCTATGGGTGGTTTGATGATTCGTGGTACAGTCAATGGAAAAGCTGATTTTTCTGCTAGTGTTGACCCAAAAGAATTTAAAGTAAATAGCATGGGGGAAAAAGAAGGATTTCCTAAAGTAAAAGAAGAGTGCAAAGAAGAGGTTTGTGATTATTAAATAGGACGGTATTCAGCATAGTAAAATCAAACCATTTAGTTTGAATCAAACCTCGCCCCTCTACCCGACTATAAACATAAGCAAGATAACTATGGCTTTTCTTACATTTCCAAAATACTTTATCATGAGATCCTTTTGTCACATCGGCAGGTGTTAGGTCTCCATTCTGATTGTAGTCCCATTCACTTGCAAGATGCGGATGTGTAGTAGAAAGACAGTTAGTAAGATTGACCCTTTTACCTGCACAATAAGGGCATCCCTCACCGCCACCAGTTCTCTCATTAATCATCTTATCGTATGTTGATCCACACGTTTGACAATCCCAATACACAAGTTGATTAGAAAAAGGTAAATATGTAACGGGAGAGTTAGAGTCGTTCTTCTCATAGTTCCATTCTTTTGAGATTTCAGGAAACAATAATTCCAAGTTATACTCTTCTGTTGCTACTTTCCATGACAAACCTCCATAACCTTGGGCTTTACTGCCAATTTGAGCTAAAGTTACTTGCTTTTGTTCACAGATAAACCATGCCTTGAAATTTGAATATTGCCTGAAATGTTCGGGTCTTAACGGATAGTTTTCCTCATAGTCCCATATGGTTTCTATTTCTGGACACTTTTCCAATAGATTACTTTTTTCTATAATAGGTGGAATTTGAGCAAGTATAGGGATATTGACAATAACCTTTTTCTACTAATAATCGACTCTTTTCCTTATCAATCACTATTCTTTCCCTATGGGTATGTCCCCCATCATATTCAATAATAAGGTTCAGTGAAGGGATGAAAACATCTACGGATTTATACGTTCCAATTCCCTCTATTTGAGCATTTAATTCTGCATCAGTAAAAGGTTGTTTAATATAAAAATATATTGCCAGTTCTGGAAAGCTAACATTATATCTTTCATGGCATTTTGGACATCCAGTATTCTTTATTGCCCTACTTTTTGCTTGTGTTTCCCAAACATGCTCACATTCTTTGCACCTCCTAAACAATGATCTTATCTGAACCAGATCTTACATTGACTAAGGTGTTCTCATTATTTTCTTATGGATGCCATTCTTCAATTAAATCAGGTCGTTCTTCTGCAATGAAACCTCTTGTGTTCTTCATTTTTCTCTCCATGTATCTTGATAACAATTTATTAATTCAAGAATACCACTATTGTCTTATTTCGTCTTACTTCCCATCATTACTTTCTCCTACTATATATCCCTGCTAAAATGTCGGTATCCAAAGCCACTCCCCCTCAACCCCTTATTCCCCAAGGCTTCCACCCTCTTATCTCGATTTTTTCTTCCCTCCATTATGTTATTAATTTCTTCCCCAAAAGCCCCATTTTCGCCTTCTTTTTTCCACTATGGGTTGTATCGAATATTCGGATAATGTTAAATAGATCTTCCCTGAACGAGAACAGAAATAAGAAAAAAACATGAGAAAAGAGAACTGAAATGCCTCTTATTTCATCACTCTCTTTCTTCTTTCCCGTGTTCTTTCGAAATGTATAGAAAGCGATATGAAAACCACCTGAATCCCTATTGGACAAGGAATTGAAGAGATACTGAACAAAACAAAAAGACTGAATCCGTATTGGACCCAGCCCTAATTTTATATTGTTTTTTGTAGAAAAAGCGATTGAGTACATATTGTTCGCCTGCTCTTTTTCTTCTCTCTTCCTTCCGCTCCGGATACCAACTTTTTAGCAGTAGGTACCGACTTTTTAGCAGAGGGAAGTGGATTTTAGCAGGGCGATACATCATGTAGGTTTATAAAAAAGTTCAATCAAAAATTATGCATAAACAGCGATAAAACAATCAACATTATTTTTTGTTTTATAAAAAAGATTGATCAAAATCAAGTTCGATTAATGCATTCTTAACCAAGCTTTATTTAAAACGGTGCATCTTTTTTATAAATTACTTTTATTTCAAGTCCTTAATTTTAGATTTGTAACAAGGTTTGACCAAAAATACCACAAGCCAACTTCACGGTAAAAAAAAGAATCCATTTCGAAAAAAAAATGATCAAAACGGATTCTTTTGCAGCAGGTTTATGTTTCGGTTATTATAAAAATTTGTTATTTTCTCTTATGTTGCTCCACAATCGCTCCCTATAGTAGACCTATAAAATACTCCCGTCGAACAAGAAGCCTTATAAACTTGTTGAAATATTTTTCACCCTAAAGCAATCTTGGAATTGTTAAGCTCTGGTTCAACCCTTTTCTTATCATTTGTTAATCTAATTATTTTTTTAAAATTATCCTCTGATTGCTTAATTTCATCATTCAAATGTTCGATTATATCACTAGCAACTTCGGAGAATAAATTACTCTTTTCATATCTTAACTGAAATTCAATCAACCTTTCTTCAGAAATAATGTACTCAAAAACTTTATCGTAGAAACATTTGATATCATTAACATCACTATTGCTTAATTCTATTTTTATTTTATCTAAATCTTCTACCATAAGATTTACTACCTCATTTTCTTGATCCATAAACTCCTCAACTTCAACAATCATTACTATTGTTTCTAACTCAATATTAGTTTCACTAGACTCCATATATATTTCTCCTTTTCCCAAACATTTCTTCGCTTCCTTCTAAATGGACTAAAGCTTTCTCTTTCCAAATCAATTCATCTCTTTCTTCTATGCCAATAAGCTTGTTCGTATATAGATTCCCCCAATAATAAATATTAGTTGAATTAATTTTATAATCGCAATATATAGTTTGACTAGGTAATGTATTTATTGCGATATTAGAATTATGCGTTGATACAATGATGGTTTTTCCTTTATCTCTTAGCTCTTTAAGTTTAGGAATGATGTAATCTGTTATATACTTTTGACCTAGACCTCGTTCAATCTCATCAAACAAATAACAATCATAATTTTCATCTTCTAGTAAGCCACTTATTGTGATAATCGCTTTTTCACCTTCTGATGGAAGATAGTCTTCATTACCGTTGATTTTTACTACGCTTTTTTTCTTAATAATTTCATTAGAAAACGCTCCTGGAGAAACCATTCTCTCTTCAAAATCAAAGTAATCATTTACCCCTTTAAAATTATTTACACCAAAACTATGGATTTTTTCTATAATACTTCTATTTCTTTTGATTTTATCTCTATCGAATATCTTTCTCTCATTATAGGTCTCACCAGGTTGCAAAACCTCTATACTTGTTACCAAATAAGTGTTTCCTTTATTTGGTATATACCCTAGTTTGTTAGTTTTTTTATGTTGCACCTCTTTTAATTTTATTTTTAAGTCACTATTTACTTCTATCCTTTTTAATCGATTTGAAACTAACCCCGCGAAACCAATGTTATTAGGCTTGGACACTTTGCCTGTCTTTTTTTGCACTGAATTTTTTATAGTTGTTAAAAATGAGTCACCGTTTTCGCTAATGAACGTTTTCTTATAATCTTCCACTGCTAAATCTATAAGATCATCTTTTAAATAATTCAATTGCTCATTAAGCAAATGCTTTTCTACTTGCTCATCTTTTCTAATATAATCGTTAATGTCTTTCACATCACTAATTTTTGCAATCTCTTCTTCAAGATTTAATGAAATTAATTCAAATGTATTTGTATCACTATTGTTAAACTTAGAATCAGTTTTTTTAATTTTTTCCGCCTTCTTATTGGCGCTACTATTATTATAATACTTTTTAAAATGCGTTATAAAGTCCGAGAGTGTAAAATATTTTGTGTAAATAGAAATACCAATTAAACAAGTTCATAGAAAAAGGAAGACCCTTTTTGTAGAATAAAGTTAGCACACAAAATTCACAGAAAAGAGGTCTTCCCTATGAACCATCTTACTACAGATTTAATTGAAGCACTAGCAAAAAAACAAGATATTGAAGAAGTTTTTCGCCGTCATCTAGAAGAAGCTATTAACCAATTACTAAAGCATGAATTAACTGTATTTCTGGATTACGAACCGTATGAACGCAAGGGAGTTCATTCAGGTAACTCTCGTAATGGGTTTTATGACCGTACTTTTAAGACGGAGTACGGTGAGCTACAACTTCGTATACCAAGGGATAGGAACGGAGAATTTCAACAACAAACAGTGGCTCCATATAAGCGTTCTAATGACACGCTGGAACAGTTTGTTATTCACCTTTATGAAAAGGGAATCACAACAGATGAAATCGCACATCTAATCGAACGAATGTACGGACATCATTACACCAAACAGACCGTANAAGTCCGGTTGGACAGCCTCATTATAATTTATTATAAATTCAAAGTTATTCTCTATAGCCTTTAAAATTCTTTCGCTTATTATGACGGATTTTTTATAGTTGTCTATAATCTCACCATACTGATCATTGTATTCCTTGCCTTCGTGTAAAAAAGTACTCAAGCCTTTATTCTTTAAATATGGGTATATATATTTTTTTAATAATATTGTTTTCCCAGATCCTTTTTCTCCAAAGATAACGTTTATATCTTCATAAATCTTTATATCATTATTAAGTTTTTCCTCATCCACCTTAACAGGTATTGAATGCGTAAACGTGTCCTGCAAATAGGTATTTATAAAAACATTTGTGTTGCTAGCTAATTCATAAAACATCTTAAATGAGCTTATTCTGAATTTAATGTCGGGTATCTCTGATTCGCTATATTCACTCCAATCTTTTACATCACTACCGATTAGTGATAATTCATTGTGTGCATTTATTACACCCATTGTTTGCAATTTCCCTGCTTCTAAAATAATTAAATAATCCTCAAGATCACTTGATAGTTTGTTTTTTGCTTCCACATTTAGTGAGCGTTTTTTATCTTTATCAAGAAAATGAGGTATAACTATTATATCTTCAGGGTTGAAGTTTTGAACACTATGTATAAAATCATTATATTCAAGATAATAAGTGTCATAATCTCTGTCAGGCTCATTATCAAATATTTCTAGGAACTTTTTTCTTTTTTGGGGTTCACAAATTGCAATTATATGGTACTGTTCATCCCTGTACTTTACATCCAATTCAATGCCAGGGAATACTACTAAGTATGGGTCTTCATTGATAATTTCTTCATAAGCTTTCATATCAAAATGATTATGATTTGTAATCGCACATATCCCTACATCATTTTCTCTCATCTTTTTTATAAAATCATTTGTCCCAATAGTCCTTTTAGGTCCGTCACCTTGCTTACATTTCTTTGTATGTAAATGTAAATCTATTTTCATTCTTATACTCCTTTTCTAAAAGGTCTGGTTATATTTGTTCATTCTTATCTGGTGGAAACTGTTAATTATAGTTTAGCAGTTACACTGCCCACTTGAGGAAGTTAGTCAAATGTAAAATCAAGCAAATTTGTACAACAAGTATACCATTTTTGATTCCAAAATCAGCATTTTTTAGCTTTAATTATCCAAAAGGAATTAAGTGGTAAACAGTCTACCATCCAGTGTTAAAGACTACGTCACGGATGGTATCTTTTTTTGGCTGTAAATCAAAAACTCACCTTTTAGAAAGGTATCGATAAAAAGTAGCCCTACTAATACCAACTGCATCCAATATTTCCTGGATATTATATTCTTTACTATCATACATCCGAAATGCTATACCCAATTTGGATTGATCTTTTTTTGGTCTCCCTCCTTTTCTTCCTCTAGATCTTGCAGCATCCAGTCCAGATTTTGTTCGTTCCGAAATAATATCACGTTCAAACTGTGCCAACCCACTAAAGATTGTAAAAACAAGTTTTCCCATAGCCGTGGTGGTATCAATGTTTTCATTAATTGAAACGAAATTAATTCCTTTTTCCTGAAAATCATTAATGAGATCCACCAGATGTTTTGTACTCCGACCTATTCGGTCAAGTTTATAAACAACTACTGTATCATCCTCACGTAAATAAGTCAGCATTTCTGTAAAGGCTGGTCTGTCCTTTTTTGTTCCTGTGATTTTCTCAGAGTAGATATTCTTTTTTTCAACACCATATTGTTGCAATGCATCAAATTGCATATATAAATTTTGGTCTTTAGTACTCACTCTTGCATATCCAAATAACATATTTTATAACTCCCTTGAAAACTCTTACTCTTATATTATCAAAATCATTAAACGATGTACATATTGACACTTTGTTTTTGATACGGCTTTTGAAACTAGAGGGGCGCTGTTATGTCGCTAAAATACTTTGAAGTTATTTTCAAGTAATGGCAGTATCAAAAACGTTCGTTTTTGATATAGTTTGAACATGGTTTGACAGAATAAACTTGACAATAAATACTTAATAAAATAATATTAAGTAAGCACTTAGTAAAGTTATAAAATTGAAATGAGGAATAAGATGAAACAATCAGAGCGATCAGCACAAAGTAGGGGAAAATTAATTGATACAGCGTTGGAGTTATTTTCTTCAAAAGGCTATACTGGTACGACGGTTAAAGATATAGCCAAAGAAGCCGGTGTAACCGATGGTCTCATCTATCATTACTTCTCATCAAAAGAAGAACTTTTACATGCAGTCTTGGCGGAACATAATTTCTTAGAAGAGGTACGACAGATACTTCAATCTCACGATGAACTTCCAGTTGACCAGAAACTTTATAAATTGGGTAAAAGATTATTAGAATTGATGGTTAATAAATCCTCGTTAATTAAGTTGGTTTTTGGTGAGTCACAAAGAAATGAAATGATGGCAGAAAAACTGGAAAATCTGATTAGTGGGGGCGTTACAGCACTTGGTGGTTTTTTGGATAAAAGAGCGAAGAACGGGGAAATTAAGGATATTGACCAACTGTCGCTTGCCAGACATTTTATAGGATCGTTATTCCTTTACTTCATGACTTATGGAAAATCACGTACAGAAAAAGAGCATAAGTTATATTTAGAAACGGTGGTTCAGGCGTTATGTGAAGGTATCAAAACAAATTGATACTTTTTCTTCGCTATAAAACTTAGTAAGCACTTAATAAATGGGAGGTATTATGCATGGTTGCTATTGAGACGAAAGAACTTGAACAGGCCTATAAAAACAAAGGAGGGACATTTTATGCGTTAAAGGATTTAAACCTTAATATCAACAAAGGAAAAGTGTTTTGTTTGTTAGGACCAAATGGTTCTGGCAAAACAACAACGATAAATTTAATTAATGGACTTAATCGGCCAACTGCAGGAAATGTTAAGGTCCTTGGACTTGACCCGATAAAAGATATGAAAAAGGTTAGACGTTTGATTTCGGTTGTACCGCAAGAAACAGCTCTTTATAATGACCTTTCTGCTAGAGAAAATTTGCTATTCCATGCACAATACTATGGGCTGGAAAAAAGCAAGTGGCATAAGTATTCAGATGAAGTATTAGATCTTGTAGGGTTGACAAAAAGGCAATATGACCGGGTTGGAACGTACTCGGGTGGAATGCAACGACGTTTATCCCTTGCACGAGCTTTAATAACGGAGCCTGAAATTATACTTCTTGACGAGCCAACATTGGGGGTTGATGTGCAATCTAGAAATTCAATCTGGAATCATATACGAGAATTCGTTTCTGAGGGAAAAACGGTGCTCTTGACAACAAATAACATGGAAGAGGCGGAGTATCTGGCTGATGAAATTATGATTATCGATCACGGAGAAGAAGTTGTGCATGGAACACCGCAATCATTAAAGGAAAAAATTCACCAGAATCTGTTGGTATTTCGATTTGACTCAGGGCAATCTGCGCAAACAGCCTATGAGTATTTGCATGCTTATTATGAAACGAAAGTAGATCAAATGACTGTTCAAGTTACGATACCTGACAAAGACTCTCATTTTGACATTATGAAACGGGTCGAACCACTTTCTGATGTTATGGGAAGTTTTGAAATGCGGGAGCCAACTTTGAATGACGTATTTTTACACTTTACTGGAAGACAGTTAAGAAATTAAGGGGAGGTGATTAATATGTTGACAGCTATCCGATCAATTGTTGCAAAGGACTTGAAAATCTCTATTCGTAATCCAGTTATGCTTGTATTAAGCATTATTGTTCCGGTTGTGTTCATTTTTTTGTATTCGCTTGTAGCACAAGTTTCCTTTACAAATCCAATTGCTATTGCAAACAATTCCGATGGGCAATACAGTGATCAACTCGTTGATAGGATGAAGGAAATGAAGTCGGTTGATGGCCCTTATTTTGAAGTACTTACGACAGATCCCGAGAAGGCTCATGAAAAGTATAATGGTGGGGACGTTGCTGGGGTAATAGAAATTCCGGAGTCATTTGATGAGAGCTTAGATAAAGGGAAGACGCCGGAAGTCAATTTGCGTGTTCGAAACATGAATGCCGATACAACCAAAAACTTAGAACTTCGTCTATCACATGCGGTGTATCTTTTTCAGGAGGATCTTGCTCCAGACCAAAGTATTGATGTAGTTAACAGTTATTCAAAGTTCGACCAGGACGTCTCTTTTAAATGGTATACCGGTGTTGGTTTATTAGTATTCGCTGTTTTGTATGCCTCTATGGTCAATACTGGAATGCTGCTGACTAGAGAATGGGAAGATCGGACGGCCAAGGAACTGATTTTGACACCATCGAACTTTTCATCATTAATTTTAGGCAAATGGACGACATCGTTCATTCAAACATTGATATCAACACTATTAGTTTTAGTTGTTTTGATATTTATGCTTGATTTTCCACTAACACGTATCAATATAACGTTTGTCTTTTGGTTATTTATTTTATTTTTGCTTGGTGCATCTATTGGAGCCTTAGCAGCATCAACGATTAAGAAAACATTACCGATTATCACATTGTCTGCACTTATTGGCATATCGGTATACTTGATTTCTGGTAATGAATCATCTATTCGTGGATTTGCTTACGGAGGTTTCGTTGAACCTTTATGGAAGGTCGCAACTTATATTCCAGTTACAGATATCACTAACCAACTTCGATTGATAATTATTACTGGAGGTAGTTCGTTTAATATCATAAGTTTACTCCTAACAATAGGTCTAATTCTGGCGTTTGGAATAGCATCTGTTTTTATGTTGCGTAAAGGTTTGCGTATTTCTGGTGGACAATAAAATCAAAAGGCAGAAGGAGGGATAAGAATGGGAATGAAAGTGTGGCTTTATGCTGTTATTGCTGTATTTAAGCGGAATTTAAAATTATTAATACGACAGAAACAATTACTTGTGACACCATTTATATTACCCATTGTTGTGTTAATTTTAGTATCCACCATCATGGGGGGCAGTGATAGTTGGGCGATTGGTTTAATTGATGAATCTGATACCGATACTTCACATGAGCTTATAAATAGTCTTGAGGGTATCCATTCGGAAATAGAACCTTACTTTGACGTTATAGAAACAGATCCCGATAAAGCACATAATGCTGTGAAGGGCGGAAGGCTTCACATGGCTATCACTATCCCTGAGGATTTTGAGAAGACGAACAAAGTTTATACGGAAACCTATAATATTAATACAGATATGATGAAAAACGTTAAACTTAGGTTAGAACATGGATTATTAAAGGAAATGGATAATCGTGGTGATTTAAAAATAGAAACAAACCTGCAGACCGAGAAACCTTATGCTGTACCACGTTCTGCCTTTTTTGCAGGTAGTGCCTTTTTGTTATCACTCATGTTGAGTGCCACGATTGTTGCTGCTAATCTCTTTAGTTTTGATCGGGAAAATCGAACGCGTAAGGAGATTTTATTAACACCTGTGAATGTTCATTCAACTGGATATGGTATTATGCTTGCGTCAGTGACGGTTGCTATACTAACTTCAATACCAACTTTATTATTAGGTGTCTTTGCCTTTCAGTTGGATTTGCATCATCTGACACAAATTTATTTGATCATGATCCCATTTATGTTCATGTGCGCTACAGCGGGCATGGTTGTGGCACATTTCTTAAAACGATTCCATATTATCCAGCCTATTATCATCATTACATTTATTGGGACGTTTTTTGCAACAGGTGGGTTCGCAGGTGTATCTATGCTTCCTCCAATAGCACGTGGATTTTCCACCTTCTGGCCGTTTTCTTATATATTTGAGTGGCTAAATCCACTTCTTCATGGATTTAGCAGTCATTTAAGTTCAATGCAATACTTGCTGTTAGTACTTGCAGGTATCTTGGGCATATTACTGGTACCACTCATATATAGACGCGAGCTAAAGGGGAATATCAGCGGAGGACAGTAGTAGAAGAGAAAATTTATAGCACAAGTATAGATTATTTAAAAGCCATCTTCTAGCATAAGATGGCTTTTAATTATTAGACTATTAATAAATTATCATTAATACCGCACGGGATTCTTTCACTTTATCGAAAATCTATACTTGGCTATCTGTATTATGCCGACAATTTTTTATGTGTGAAATAAAAGACTACGATTGATCTTTTACACCACAAGTATTTCCTTTCGGATATACTTATACTTATTTGTTAAAAAATAACTACATTCATGATGAATGTAGTAGGGATAAACATATCTTTCGAGTTAATCATGATAAGAAGAGTTGAAGTGTTCAAAGATAATTCCATTTATAGCAGTTTATTAAAAAGAATCTTAGCTCTATGGTGAATCCCTTTAGAACTATGTCTTGCTTTCATTACATCTACACCTTGACTTGAAATACCTTCCAACGATTTGCTTGTCCACACACCACTATCGTTCACAAGATTCACAAATAATCGATCATATATAGATTTCCACCCTTGGATTACAGCTGACGACAAAATCAACATTGATAAAGAACGTTTTTCTCGCTCAACTTCTATAATATTAAACAATTTTCCCTTTACCATTAATACCTCAGCAATTGCATATCTTCTTTTTTTAACGCCGTCGCTAAGCTTTGTAAACTTTCGTTCTCCCAATCCCTCTGGCAGCACATCAGTAAATGCTCGTATTGCTTTTATTTCCGGATATTGCTCCAATACTTTCAGGATATTAATAAAGTCTAGCAACTCTCCTTGAGCCTGTATTTCATGCAGCATTTGATGTTCCAAACCCCTTACCAGTTCTTGCCCACCACTATCTGCTGTAGATCGAATAGAATCATTTTCAACATAGTACTTCTTTGTATTTTCATCTTCATCCAAACGTTGCTTTGTAGAGCCGCGTTTAATCCGTTTCACTTTTGGAAATGAGGTATATTCATGTTTTAACTGATTCATCTGTACAAAATCAAAATCCTCCGTTGATCCATTTACTTGCTCATCTAATGTGAAACCTTCCTCGCCATCCTTTTTATTTAAAGAACGGTATGTATACTTCTTTGCTTCCTCCGACTTCTCTTTATCTTGTATTTCTGGATGTGAAATGGAGATATTTTCATAAGGTATATACTTGTTTTTCACATTAACGATTTGTAATACCGTTAAGGTACCCTTATTTTCTTTTACACGGGCAGTTATAGTGATTGGTTGTGTAAAGGTCCACTTAAATCCCAATGTTTGTTCCTCCAGCCATGTAAAAGCAATATTTTCATAGACTTGTCGTAAATCACGATTCGTTAATAACCACACCAATTGATAAATAAACGCTTTTTGGGTGTATTTCAAATCATATAGCGATGAAAAACTAAGATGAATTTTATTTGATTCGTATGTTTCCGTGAAAAACTGAGGAAATGAATTCGACTCAAACAAGCGATATAAAAGAAAACCATTTGGCGCTAATATACTTCGCAGCACTTCAATGGCTGGCAGAATAACATTCTTGCCGTCAAAGGAGAATGTGAAACTGCGTGATGTTGCAGGATCATCGCTTCCTTGGATTTTCCAAGGTCTCTCGTAATACTTTACTCCATCCGGATAAATTGTAATATCTAACTCCGTTATCCCTAGTGGTGGTTGACTTGAGGTAATTATTCCATCACCATAAGAATGCTGGATTGCCAAACAAGGCAACGTTCCCCAGTCTAATAGTATTTTCTGCGTGACTGCGCTTGAACGAAAGTATGCATAAAGCATTATTTTGTTGTCGTAACGAAAGGGATCGCCAATCCAAATTAGCCTTACATTTTCTTCTTTATTAAATGGCCATTTAATTTTAACCTGTTGTGTGCTCATATTTATCCACTTCCCGTTTCTTATGTATATACCTTTCTAAATCTGGTTTGATTTCATGGAAATGATGTGATTTAACAGCACTCTTGCGTTGCACTTTCCATAACCTTATAGGTTCTTTCTTCTCTAACATTTGATCAATAATTTTACAACAACGTCTGATTTGGAATTGCTTCGTCGTTTCTATGACTTTATTTAGAAACTGTCTAGTTTCTGGTAGCTTATCAAGGTGTTTTTCCAAGTTCGATAATATTCCAAGTCGTGTTCCAACAATCGAAGTGGTGATTCGAACAGGCTTATCCAATATCATAAGTTCTTTGTAAAGCCTTTTGACTTTCAAACAATATTCATGATCACGAGCTTCCCAATCAACAGTTACTTTCGTTTTTTTCTTCGTGTGAGTGATGGGCAAATATTTAAACAACCATTCTTTGTCATGGCGATACAAGAAGGTATATTCTCTTTGAAAACGCTCCCTAATTTGTGTTCTTGAATCATTAGGATATTGCTGTATTCCTTCAAGCAATTGTTGCCTGTACTGCTGTAACATTGGGGAGCTCACTTTACTTTCACTTTTTTCATTTTGCCTATCGATGAACAAATACTTTTTCACTGTCTTAGAATCAACTCCAAGCGTTTGTGCTATCGCTCTTATGCTTAGATTCCCATTGTTTGCTAAAGATTGTAATTTTGTTTCCCACGTGTCGCCAAACGCTTTTACACGACCAATGTGATATTTATCTTCATTGGATTTATCAGGGCCTTTTCTGGCATAAATAAAGCCACAAGAACATTCAAACGTAGCAATCGGGGCAGTTGATTTAAAATCCCTTGTAATCGTTACATGATGAATTAGAAGTTGCCTATAATGATCAGCAGCTTTATTCAAGCATGGCCACGGACCTTTACCAAAGGGACCTACATCCTCTCCAACATGCAAAAGCTCCTCTACATCCTTATCTAAATAGTACAGAAAGAATAGATGGCGCAAAGGATGCACATGACGCTTTTCGTTTCGGGTTAATATCTTTAACCAATTGTATTCATCTTCCTCGATTAACTCCGAATCGTATTTTTCCAAGAACCCTTTTGGAAACTTTGCCTGGAATGTATTAAATAACTCTTTTTGCCTTATTTGATTTGATATAGTGATTAAATTCTTTTCCCTCAATAGCAATCGATACTTTTTAAAGATCTCCTCACGCGAGAATGCTTCTATACCAACATCCAATAGTTGATATGCCATTCTTGCTAGCTTTACTTGAATTTCTAAATAAACAGGGTACTCCATTTTCTGTAACTGAGAAAAATCCATTCTTTTTGCCTCAAAACGAATAAATTCAATTCGACTTTGTGTTTTAAAATCAACTGGATATTTTTTTAAT
This sequence comes from Virgibacillus dokdonensis, assembly GCF_900166595.1. Classification (NCBI taxonomy): domain Bacteria; kingdom Bacillati; phylum Bacillota; class Bacilli; order Caryophanales; family Bacillaceae; genus Virgibacillus; species Virgibacillus dokdonensis. The sequence goes on from NZ_LT745763.1 coordinate 3,865,754, forward strand.
TGCCCCGAATGATGTGCGCACAAATCGATACCTTGCAATTGGTGTTCCCGGTGTATGTATGGTTCACCGTATTTATCAATATCAGTCTGAGCACATTGCGAGCAATAGTATAATCTATCCTTCTTACAAATACCTCCTGCAACCATACCTAACCTTGTATAAAGACCTTTGCCATCACCTTGAACGTCGTTCATGATCTCATGCTGTCGCTGCTTAGAAAGAAAAGGAGCATAGAATGGATAAATGGTATGTTTCGCTAACAGATTCTCTACTGAATAATGATTGCCAATTTGCTTGGCCAAAGCATAAAAATGACTACCAATCTCTACACTCGGTATCACAGAACGGCTTTGAAATACTTCTTCCAATGTATCTTTGTAATCAATATTCCCACTATAAAAGTGATATCTTGCAATCGCAGAATACATGAGTTCGTTTTTATAAGGATCCGTAAAAAACGGCAGCACAGAAATCAGCTCCTAATAAAATTCTTCCATTGGATTTTTTATATATCCATTTTCTTTGAGCAATTCATATGGATGCTGTTTAGCAGCCAATGCTTTTTCTCTCAATAAAAGTAATGGAGTAACTATAGAATTTGAGCTTTTTGATTTTACCTTTTGATCTTTCTTCTTTTCATTCAATTCCATTGCTTTCTTCATTACTTCTACCTTTAGTACATTGTAATCCTCATCAATTACATTTTTCTGAACGATTGCTGTGACAATTTTTTTCAAATCGGACTGTTTAATAGCATCAAAAACCCCAAAAGATGCTACTTCTACCGTTAAACTTTCAATAGTGTCTTCTCTTTTGAATGCTAGTGTTTTCTCCCGTTCTTTAAACATGCTTTGAATGCGTCCATTCAAGTCAAAGTCTCTTTTTTGATTCAGAAGAACATCATCTAAATTAATCATGATATCCTCATACCTCATCATTTCATGAATGTTTTGATTCCTAACTGCTTTTAACATCGGTTGAATCATTTGGAGGTCCTGTTTCGCAGTACGTTTAATTGTGTTTGCTGTTAACTTCTCCTCATCTTCAAATAACGCCCTCTCCTGAGCAAGGATAAATAAATTAACAGCAACCGCCGTAATGCCCTGACATTCTTCATAGAATACATTTTTCATTTCCTCAGTTAAGGTTACTTCATGTTTCAAACATTGAAAGCCCCATAATGTTTCGGCGAAAAAGTCCCATTCTCCACTATCCTTATCCATCCGGTCCCATATGATTGAACCCTCACTGGCAGCCCTTCTGGCCTGTCTAAAGTTTCCACTAAATAACTTTTGTGCTTTCGAAGTACCAATCAAAACGGTTGGAATCCCGACCGTATTAGACAACGTGACAAAAAAGTTTAACATCTCTTCCTGATCATTCTTTGCGTGTAGTAAATGTTGGATTTCATCAATGACCAAAACGCCAATGCCATACATGCTCGCCAGTGAAGTCATATGCAAAAGCATCGTTGATGTTACTCGGTTTAAATAGCCGAACTTCTCCAAATAACGAGTCCCCAATAAATCATCAATAGATTTAAAAAAGCTCTTACATAAAGTTGATAGACTCCCATCATACGGACAGTCAATTTTCAGCCAAACAATCTGGGTTCGGTTAAATGGAGTACCGCCATATTCGTCATGTTTGATAATTTGCGGATACATCAGCAACAACCGTTCGATCGCTGTTGTTTTTCCAATACCTGAGATACCAATGATTGAAAGGCTATCTGCCGTTGAGCGAATATGATTCAACCGATCATCCATTAGTTTGATAGATGGTTCTTCTTCAGAACGAACTTCATTCAATACTCGTAGTCTTTCAAAGTATGATTTACTTAAGGGATTTCGAGCTAAATATCCTCTTCTAATTAATGCAGACAATCTTCTCTCTACTAAAAAATGAACAGGTAAGGGCTGCACAAAATTTTTCACTCTCTTAATTGTGTGATACCGAATGTTTGGAGAAAACTTTCTATCAGCCTTTGTAATTCTTGGTTTCACCATAAATCGATCAATCACAACTTCTTCATTAAAAATGGATGGTAATGCTTCAATAAATGGGTTATTTGCATATTCTTCAAGCTCTTGATCTTTATAGTTTGCCTTTTCTACCTCACCCTTCAAGACGACAATGTTCTCATTCTCTCTCAAAATCTTCATCTCTTTTCTTCCTTAGTTTTTCAAGTATGCGAGATTCATAGGAGTTTGATTGTGCGTTTTTTTCGTGTAAATGTTCATGAACATTAATCACATCAGCAGGCTTTGTATTGTCCTCTTCTGCTAAATCAAATTGTTCTGATTCTCTATTGATTTCCTTTTCAAAGGCCTTATTATTCTGAATACCCTTCAACTTTTGTGCATTACTTTGCCCATTGTACTTCACTTTATCTTTTTCACTTTTTGCCTTTTTAATTACGCTGTTAATCACTTCATCCAAGTTAATAGCAAGTTGACTTTGAGAGTTTTTTTCCATATCTGTTAGTTCTTTAAACAACTGCTGTTGAAAAATGATTTCTTCTAAGAAATCATCTTTATGTTGCTGACTAGGCTCTAATAAAGTACAACTATCAAATCCTTTTCCGTCATCATGTGGAATGTAAATCCTATTCATGTTTCTTGGATCATAGACAATATTAATGCTTTGATTTCTAAGCTTTAAATACCATTGCTCTTCTAATGCCTTTTTTGAACCATAGAGTAGGTTCTTAAATTTAATACCTGCTCTTGAAACCGTCGCTTTCCCTTGCGGTAATACATTCAGACGAAAGACCCCTTTATCGACTGTTCTTAATCTTCCCTTTTTATTAGCTATCCCCCAGTTCCACAAATTAATTGGTGAAGGAGTTAAATTTGCAGCTATCATTTCTTTTTCCATAGGATATTTATCAACTATTTTAAAATTATGATGAAGCACCATCTGAATAAAAATATGGGTGAACTCTTTTAAATTCAATGTGGCATGTAATCGGTAGTCTATATCTCCCCGCTCACGAAATTCCTTTTGGATTGCTCCAGGTGTCTTTTGTTTGATCTTCCCATTTATCGTGCGAAACTTACGCTCAACAATCCCTTTTAAATCGCCGCGATAAGCAGAAGTATTTTCAATTTTGATGTTTATATTATTGATAAGATTCCCAACCGAATAACCTTCAAACTCACCTCTATCGGCAATAATAATTTCTGGCACATGATAAGCAGGCCATTGATTCTCTGTAATGGTAATATCGTATTGTTTACAAAAGTCAACTTTATTACTAACCATGTTATCGAGTGCCATCATGGCTCCTATCCATGATGGACCTTCCAAACCAACATACACCCCTGTGATTAACCGGGAATACACATCAATAACGGCATATATGACTGGTCTTCCTATTACACGGTTACGATCAAAAGAGCTAACTACATAAACATCTGCAATTGTTGCATCAACTTGAAATCTTGTTCCTGGTCCATTGGTCTCTTGTTTGGAATTACTTAAAATCGGGCGATTTTTAAGTTCAAATTCTTTTGTTCCTTTTCTAAACTGAATATCTTTCTTTGGATCTTCAACCTTTTTAAACCAATAATAAAATTGGTGATACGTAGGAACCCTAGTTTGGTCCCATAATTTATATTTAAGAACCCCATCTTCTTTGTATTTATCGGAATAAAACTTTTTCAAAAGAGCATTATAGACTTCTCTAAGAGAATACTGTTTCGAAGTTCTATAGTATTTATTGATGACAAATTCAAATTGACTCCTAATGTCCTTCGTTATATTAACCCCTACTTGGGAGTCCCCTTGAAAAGTAACATTTCTTGGTCTACCTACTTTTGCATCAGTTAGTCTTTTTTCTTTTCCTTTTCCTCCCGACTTATCATAGTCCGGAATCAAGGCATTCTTATGCATTCCCCGTTGCCAAAAACGGCTCAATACTTGTTTGACCTTGTATTGACTTATTCCACATTCAGATGCAATTTTTTTAATAATTCTTTCGCGACCTTGTTTTTTTAGTAGCCCTTCTTTATTGGGGAAGAAATGTGATTCGATTATTTCCCAATCTTTATTTCTTTTTTTTATTTGTATATCTGTTAAATCCTCCTCCATAACACCCCTTGCATATGGATCGCTAATTAAGAGCATTCTATGCTGTTCTTTTTCCGTTTCAATATTTTTCAATAACTCTTTTTTAGGCATGGAGGAGATAGCATCAATATCGACCCAATAAAGATGGTCCTCTTCTAGCTCGATAATTCTAATGCGCCTGTTTTCATCATCAACATTTTGATATACCTGATTGATCATGATCATATCATTCTCACCTTCTCGATCACGTCATTTGGAATATTTGAAATCCCTATAATTTCGTCTGCGTTCAATTCGTTGTGTAAATCTATAGCAATAATTTTATTCGCAATTAAATAATAAAAAAGACTCAGACCACTTCCACTCGGCAATCTCATATCACTTTCAAACTCGTTCGCTATGGTACGCAACGTCCTGGTTTGACTGATTAAACGATTGGCAAACTCAAGTATTAAATCTTCGAGGACATTTCCCGGTATCTGTTGAAATGCATCAATTTGCGTGATGTCCTTGTATGTATGAACATAACTAATGTTCCTAGCAAAAATCTTATCTATTTCCTTTTCCGATACCATACCCCAATCTATTTCAGATCGTCTCCAGTACTCATGTTCAATTTCTAACCTCTGAACAATACGTTCATCAAATAAATCATCCTTGCTTTTTATTGTTCTTGCGACATCATAAACTTTATTATTTTTCCTAACCGTTACAAGAAACTTCGTAGTCATAACAATGTATTCTCCTGTGCTAGGATCTTTAGGATGATTAATTCCTAGCTCATTCGCAATTAAAATTGTGTCCTCTATAGGCAATAAAGGAAAGTGCTCCCTTATATCAATAACTAAATCAGAATATTCCAACATATAAAAGTAATTTCGTTCCATATCAGATAAAAATTCATGTTGTCTATTCGTTTTTATGCCTTTTAATCTAGTCGAGCGTCCTTTAGAAGAGACATTTTGAATGGTTAACCAAGGTATATATTCTGAACCTCTCCCACTTCCCCGTCCTTCTTGAATCCATTTTTCTATTTTAGATGTTCGTTTTCTTTTGGCCATTAAAAACACCCCTTAAGATAAGAATATCTTAAGGGGTGTTACGGTGCAACTTTTTTATAAACAGTGCAACTTTGTTTTAAACGGTGGATCTTTTTTATAAACAGTGCAACTTTGTTTTAAACCTACACATCACTTCAAATCCCAACTTCGCCCTACTCCACAGTCACACTTTTTGCCAAGTTACGAGGTTTATCAACATCGCAATCACGATGTAATGCAGCGTAGTAAGACAATAGTTGTAATGGCACAACACTAGCAAGTGGTGTGAGCAATTCATGAACATGCGGGATGACAAATGCATCCGTATCTCGCTCTAGCCCCTTCATACTAATAACCATATCATTCGCTCCACGTGCTACTACTTCCTGCACATTGCCACGAATGGAGTAATTCACATTTTCCTGAGTGGCCAATGCAATAACTGGAGTTCCTTCTTCAATTAAAGCAATCGTTCCATGCTTTAATTCTCCACCAGCAAAGCCTTCAGCCTGGATATAGGAGATTTCTTTTAGCTTAAGAGCTGCTTCTAAGCACACGTGGTAATCTACGCTTCGACCGATAAAAAATGCGTTGCGAGCTGTATGCAAATACTTCCGTGCCAAATCTTCTATCGCTTCTTTTTGATCGGTTAGCACTTCCATTGCATTAGCAACGATCGCTAGCTCCTGCATTGGATCAAAATCCAACGGTAATCCCTTTGTTTTTGCAGTGTCGACTGCTAATATAGCCAATACGGCAATTTGCGCTGTATAAGCTTTGGTAGAAGCTACCGCAATTTCTGGACCTGCATATAAGTTTAACGTATAATCTGCTTCACGAGAAAGGGTGGATCCAGGCACATTCGTAATCGTTAATGCTGGATGTCCCATTTCTTTAATTTTTACTAATACAGCACGACTGTCTGCTGTTTCTCCACTTTGGGAGATAAAAATAAACAACGGTTTTTCTGACAATAATGGCATGTTATATGAAAATTCACTGGCAATATGAACTTCGACTGGAACGTTGGCAAGTTTTTCGATAAATTCCTTTCCAACTAACCCAGCATGATAACTTGTTCCTGCTGCAATAATATAAATACGATCACAGCTGTTCATAGCCTGACGAATGTTCTGATCTAGTTTAAGTTCATTATTTTCTGTTTGATATTCGCGAATAATTTTACGCATAACAAACGGCTGCTCATCGATTTCCTTTAACATGAAGTGAGGGTACGTCCCTTTTTCAATATCATTGGCATCGATTTGAGCTGTATATGGTTCACGCATAATGGAATTTCCATCAAGATCATGAATTTCAATATATTCACGATGAACGAGCACTACTTCCTGATCATGAATTTCGACATACTGATCCGTTGCTTTTAATGTTGCCATGGCGTCACTTGCAACAACATTAAATCCGTTACCTAATCCAACTAACAAAGGACTCTTATTTTTAGCAACATACAGCGTATCTTTGTTCTCATGATCAATCATACCGATCGCATAGGACCCCTTTAATAGACGCATTGCTTTACGAAAAGCTGCTGCTGTATTGTTTGTTTCTGCGAACAGCTTTTCAATCAGTTGCACAATGACTTCTGTATCTGTTTCACTAACAAAACGCACGTTCCCAAGATAGTTCTCTTTTAATTCTTGGTAATTTTCGATAACGCCATTATGAACAAGGGTAAATCTGCCAGACACGCTTTGATGCGGATGTGCATTCTCTTCGCTTGGCACACCATGAGTCGCCCAGCGCGTATGACCGATTCCCATCGTTGCACGTAATGAGCTATCTATGCTTTCTCTTAATTTTGCAATTCGACCTTTTACTTTCACAACTTGAACACCTGTGTCATTTAAAGTTGCAATACCTGCTGAATCATAACCTCTGTATTCAAGCTTTTCAAGACCATTTAGTAAAACTTCTTTCGTATCATCCTGGCCGATATATCCTACAATTCCACACATCGTTGTAGTCCTCCTTGTAAAAAAGGGGCAGGACAAACGATCCAAATAAAATATACTTTATAGGGGCGTTGTACTGCCCCTTTCTCGTGATTGTTTTTGTAACATCTTGCCGTTTCCCTTTGGCCAACAAGTTGCCTCGTTGTTTTAAGGAAGAGCGTGACAATTGAGATGTACAATCGGGAGGCACCCGCCGAACATTCGATAACCTCCAACCTCGTCAACTATGCTTTCTCCCGTTCGATTGCATAGTCCTGGCGCTTTAGAAAAACGGTTTTACTTTAATGCTCCTTTCTATATTTGAATCAATTTAAAACTAAATCTTTAAGCGAAAGCTCCCATTGTTATACTACAAGCTACTTTCCTTATACTATAAACCTTTAAACTTTTATACTTTTATAGTACAAAAAAGGGTTCACCACATTTTAACCTTGATTTGTATTTTTAGTCAATCATTTTTTTATTAAAGCTGTATAGAGGAGCCTGATCCCTGACAATAGATAAAACAATGATTTGATTATAAATATATTATGAAAAAAATATTCAAACGTGAAAAACCAGCAGTGGATTGAAAAAACGAGACAAACATTATTTTGTCATCGTTATCAGTATTGCATCCATCATAATGTGCAATATAATGTTGGCTTACCAAAAATGTTTATTGGATTGGTAGAGGCGTATAGTGGAAAATATGCCAATAATAGTTAAACCAATACTAATTACAAGGAGTGTGTGCCATACAAAAACAGGGGAAAAAGTAAGGGTGTTCCCATGATAAAATACAATAATTCCACTCATAATAACAAACAGTAGCAAGGTAAGAAGCACGTACATGGTTAATGCAGCAAAAAAATAGAATAAATTGCGATTGCGCTTAATAATTTCTCGACGGACAGGATAATTATGGATGTCTTTTGTTTTCTGTTGATTAGTAAAAATATACCAACGTCCTCGTTGACAACATTCTCCCCATCCACTTTGCTGTAATAATAGAGGCAGCTTATGGTTTTGCTGTTTATGATAAGCAATATGATAGTGAATCGCCTGAGGTTGGTTGCCTGCTTCGAAGATAAACAAACGGTAAAGAGGCTTTATGTCCACCAATTGCTCTCCTTGCAAAGCTTTTGCCTGAAGCCATTTTTCTGTCTTTTTTACATTATAACTCCAAAATGGCTTCCACACTGTTTTCACTCTCCATGACCTCCTTGCATATTGTACGGCAATTAACTACCTTCGTTTAATCATATGTTTTCATCTTAGAAATATGATGTTACTTTCACTTCACAAACACGGTTTTCATTGTAAAAACAGAAGGAAAAATAGTGCTAAACCCTTATGCTAGATCTACCATTTTCTTATCCTTTAAAGTGAATCTTAAATCAGTTAAATTTAAGTGGCGATTTAAGTACTGTTATCTCCTCTTAAACTTGCCAGCTTGTATCTTCCAACAACTTATTTACGTGATACACGTTTTGTGTCAAAAATTACCCTTGTAGATAAGATGCATTTCCCCAATTAACCGCGGCTAGTAAAATACCATCCATACTGCTTTTAAAATGCAAAAAATATCAGCCAATTTCCTGACTGATATTTCACCATCTAAAGGAACACATCTTTGTTTCTATCTAAACTTTTAATATCTTTCCACTTTTTTCTTCATTCGTTTGTAATACAAGCTAGACTGTATAAAAAAAGCAGTAAACTGAATAATGATAATTCCAAAAACTAGTAATTTAAATGTATCCCCATTATATAAAGCGAAATCCCTAAATATATAGACATATACTAAAATAGCGGGTATTAAAAATGCTAAATGTGTCATTGTAACTCTTCTTGCGTGTTTTAATTTATGACCTTCATCGTAATACAGTTGCAAATAAAAATAAGGAGATAATTAAGAGCCTAACTCCATAATTATCTCCTACATATTCATGCATGACACTAACAAGCATTTCTTTGGTGTTTTAACAACACATATTGAATAAGCTTATTAAGTTTACAGTGTAAAAAATTTGACAACTCTCTCTTCCTTGTTTAGAATAACTTATCTAACTTAATAGTTAGCACCTATACACAGCCTTTTAAAAGTCGAATCCTTTTTATTATAAGACTATTATTAGGCTGCTTTTTTTTCATCTTTATATTCTTTATTACGTTTCTTCATCTGTTTTACATACCAAACAAATAAGCTCAAATATGCTGCAATTGTTCCCAACGCTGTTAACACTGGTATTAATTCGAAACCATTAGCAGCTTTCCCTATTAATATAGCAATAAATTTTTCAACTGGCCCCTCCAGTGTAGAATGTGTAATGAGTGCTCCACTTTCAATTCCAGAAGGCATGGCTCCAACAGATGTTGCAACGTCTGTTACAAATGGCGCTATTACTGTCCCTGACCAAAGAAAGACGGGAATCATAATGGTACCTATTAAAATCATTCGGATAATTTTCCCTCGACAAACAACTAACAAAGCCGGAGTTAAACCAATTGCAATAATACCTCCTAAAGGAAGAATACCATTACCAGGTAAAATGAGAGCAATAAATAGCATAATTGGAGCTAAGACATTAGCTGCTGCCCACATTTCAGGACGAGCTGCTAGGAACGGCCAATCAATACCAATATTAAAAGTCCGACCTTGTAAACGCTTACTCATAAAGGTTGTAATTCCTTGAGAAATTGGCTCCATCGCAGCTATAAACCATGTGCCGACTATAGAAAATAATTCAAGAGCTGTACCACCAATAAAAGCTAATGCGAAGATAGTTGTGACGGATTGTTGCCCTAACAAACCAACAAAAGCCCCTAAGTAAATACCAATAGCAAATTTACTTCCCCAGAAACCTATCTTTTCATTCAACCACGCTGCGTCAAAATCGTATTTATCAAGAAATGGCATTACCTTTTCAAAGAATTTATCAAATAGCATAATTAAAGGGTTTAGCAAAAAGTTTAAATGTGTCGTTGTCGTTGGATTCGATTCAGGCATGTCCAGTAAATCATTAAATGTTGGCTTCATTAAATCAGCGTTGATAAATTTCATAACTCCTAACATGATAACTAATAGAGTAGCAATAAAAAGATTATTAGAATAAAACATAACTAGCAGACCCGTTATCGATAAATGCCAAAAGTTAAAAATATCTACATCAAGTGTGTCCGTTTTATTCAAAACTAATAATACAAGATTGACAATAACTAAAATCATTAAGAAAAATAACGTATATGCCGATCCCCAAGTAATGGTAGCAAGCGGAGCCCAGCCTACATCAGTGATAGTTAATTCGATGCCGGTAGACTTTACAAAATCCTGCAAGGCAGGTGCAAAATTACTAGTCAATAAATCAATAACTGCCCCAATACCCGTTAATGCGATTGCTAATTTAAGACCGCCTTCAAGCGCTTTACTCACTTTAACTCTCATTAATACCGCAAGCAAAGTAAGTAATATAAACATCATTGGTGCTGCACCTAAATCAATAATAGGCTGAAATATTGAGTTTGCAAATTTAATAATTGCTTCCATTCTTCACACACCTTTCAAGAAATAAGTTTATTTCTTTATTTTTTTGATAGCGCTTACTAATTCTTCGAAAACTGGTTCCGCCATAGCAGGTATGCGGTAGAGAATAGGCCCGGCCTCTATTGTAGGAATATTTATATCAAAGCTAAATTTAATCTTAGAAATTGGAGTGAAAATATCATACTGATCCATCATCTCCTTGTTAATATCCTTTACTACTACAGCATCTACCTTGACATCATAACCTCTTTTTTTCATTTCTTCCTCAATTGCTGTTTTAATCTGATGACTTGAGTTAATACCCGCTCCACACGCCGCTAAAATTTTAATCATTTTACACCTCTCCTTTTAAAATTTATTGGTTAAAAAGTTATAAATGGGTTCGGCTGAATTTAATGTATCTAGATTCTTAACATTCTCTTTATTTGTCAAAAAAGCCATTAAATTAGATAATACATTGGTTTGATTTTGTTTTTTATTATTAATAATAAAAAACAAATAAGTAACACTTACATCTACTTCTGGACTAATCATATTTTTAAAGGTTACTTCATTATTTAATTTCACAAAAACAATGGATTGCGATCTACAATATTCTGGTTCTGTATGGGGGATAGCAACATTTGACAATCCTTTTTCAACAGGAGAAAGGTCTAGTCCTGTTGGATATTCCTTTTCTCTACTTTTAATAGCCTCTATAAAGCTTTCTTTAACAAGTCCTTTTTCCATTAAAATATTCCCTATTTCATCAAAAACTTCATCTTGTGTTTGTGCGTCACTAAATAAAATGAGATCCTTTTCGAAAAGAGAACAACATACACTCATTTTTCTCACCACCATCTATAAACAAGATTGTTTTCTGTTTAATCTTGATACGCTCCCTGCTCCCATTTGTCAATAAATTCATCAAAGTAATGGTCATTATTCAATTGTTCCTCATTACCTACAAGGCGATCTATTTTTTTTATCACTTCCTCTTCTTCAGGTGTTGCTTTGTATTTAGTTTTAATAAATGCATCTACTATATCTTCCATTAACCCTATACCTGTAATTCTCCCTCCCATCGCAATAATATTTGCATGTAAGTTTTCTTTGGCATATCGGGCAGCCTCTACATCTCTAACCAAAGCAGCACGAGCACCCTGTACTTTATTGGCACTGACTGAAATCCCTACGCCAGTCCCACAAATAACAATTCCTAAATCAGCTGCGCCAAGAACAACTTTTTCAGCTGTCTTTTTACCATAGATCGGATAATGTGTACGTTCTTTGTCATGGGTTCCATTATCAATAACTTCGTGACCACTTTCCGCTAAATACTTCACAAAATGATCTTTTACTTCTGTAACAATATGGTCGCATCCTATAGAAATTCTCATTATTCCACCCCTAACACATTTTATTTAGCATATCCACTCGAATTTGATGCCTTCCACCTTCATAATCTGAAGCTAAAAATGTTTCAACTATTCTTTCGGCCAACCTATTTCCCACAATGCCCGCTCCAATTGTAATCATATTTGTATTATTATGAGCTCTTGTCATTTTTGCAGAGTGTTCGTCAAATACATTTGCACATATAATACCTTTACATTTATTTGCAATCATAAATGGACCAACTCCATATTCATCAAACATCACTCCTTGGCTACCATCATGTTTTTGAATAAACTCAGTCAAATCAATAGTTACATCATAAAAATCGTTCATTTTTTTGGGAGTTATATCCTCAACGTCGTACCCTAAATACACAAGGCGCTGCTTAATAAATTCTTTAAGCTCAAATCCTTTAACATCACTACCCATTACTACTTTCATTTTTAAAACCTCCCATTTTATCGTTTTTACATAATCATGTTGCACTTATTTTGATAATAATTTTTAAACTGGGGAGACAATTTACGATCAGTAACAATCCCGTCTATCGCATCAATGTGGCACAATACCTGAAAAGCTTCTACACCAAATTTAGAGCTGTCTGCCAAAATATAATTCTCATCAGAATTTTTCAATATTATTTGTTGGACAACACCTTCCTCCTCTTCTGCAGTAGTTATATGGTCATTTTTTATCCCATTTGTACCGATAAAGACTTTTTGGACTTTTATATCTTGTATCCACTTTCGTGTGAAATATCCAATAAAAGTTCCCGTACGTTCACGTAATCTACCACCTATTAAAATAAGGTCATACCTTGCATCGTCCTTAAACCGATTAAACACCGAGATAGAATTGGTAATTATTTTTGCTGCATTAACGTTTATATAATCATAAATGTATTCCGTTGTGGTTCCTGCACCAATGAACAAAACATCGTTTTCTTCAATTAATTCTGCTGCTTTTTTCGCTATATGCTTTTTCTCATCTATATGAAGCGCTTGTTTTTGCAAATGGGATAATTCAGTATAATGCGTCTTTTTCTGGACCCTTCTTTTTGCTCCCCCATGCACTCTTTCTATTAAACCCATTTCCTCCAGCTCCATTAAATCACGTCGAATGGTCATTTCAGCTACACTTAATAAATTGGAGGCTTCAGCTACCTTCAGAAATCCTTTCTCATCTATTAAATTCAATATTTGCTTTTGTCGATTTTCTTTCAACATATCCAGCCTCCTGTTCTTTTATGTTTGAATTGTTCTATAATGTTAGTATAGTATATGAAAGCGTTTCATTCAATCTTATTCCTAGTTTGTTCAAACATAATTCATAATTGAATTCACAGCCATTATAATGTAAATCAAGAAATAAATTGCCTTTAATACTTAGTTACAACCTTAGAAGGATTGCAGATTTTTATATGTTCGTTAAAGAATGGTTATTGTTCGAACAAAACAAACATTTTCGATCTTTTCATTGCTATAAAGTTATTAAAAATCTAGCACTCAAATTTACTCATGAATGGGAGCTTGTTTAGCCAGGTTATCATTCATATTCTAACTTACAGCATCATAGCTGATTTTAAAATCCATTATTTTTTGCATGGCATACTTTTCTTTAAATACTTTCATAATAGAGAAGATAGTCTGCTAAATGAAAACATAACGTTTCCATTAAAATAACGAAGAGCGCAGATTCCCATCTACGCTCTTCGTGTATTCCAAATATAAGGTAGTGTAAGACGCCCATTTTCATCATTAGAAGACGTCAGTCAGGGGATAAAACCATAAAGCGAAGACCCACTCTGATTAAAACTCCCCTTCATGCTAGCTATCTCTGTGCTGATCTAAAAAGTCAAGCATACGTTGATACACTTTAATTTCGTTCTCTTTTTTAGAAAAGCCATGTCCTTCATCTTCAAGTACAAGATAGTCAACATCACGACCTTTTTCCTTCAATTTAGCGACAATTTGGTCCGATTCTGCTTTTACAACTCGAGGATCTTTCGCACCTTGGATGACGAGCATTGGCTTTGTCATACCTTCTAAGTACGTTACAGGGGAATCCGTAATGAATCGTTCTTTGTCTCGTTCTGGATCGCCAAGCCAACGGTCCATCATTGGTTTCCAATGCGGAGGCACCGAGTTTACAAATGTAAATAAGTCAGACGGTCCAAAAATATCTACAACAGCTTTAAAGTACTCAGGATGGCGACCATGCAATAGTAGCGCCATATAACCACCGTAGCTTCCACCAACTAAAAATAATTTTTCTTTCGTAGTAATGTCGTTATCAAATAACCACTTTATTCCTTCCAAACAATCAAGACGCGGTCCCTCTCCCCAGTCTTGTTCAACCATCTTTACAAATGATGCTCCGTATCCAGTACTTCCTCGGAAATTAGGGGCAAATATCGAATAACCACGATTTAGCAGTGCTTGAAACATGGAACGGAATTCTTTTCGTTCTGCTGCTTGTGGTCCACCATGCGGCCAAAAAATAGTATAGCCATTATCATAGTGGGCGTGAGCTTTAAATAATAATGCTTCGATTTCCATTCCATCATAGGACCGGTACGTCACAACCTCAGGCACAACCATCTCTTCACTGGCAACGCCGAGAACACGATTATTCGTTAGCATCGTCCAACTTCCACCCTCGTATGTACACCGATAAATATTTGCCGGTGATGTCGCCGCTCTACCTAACACATAAAGATTGCCTGACTTCGCAACTACCAATTGATCGATCGTGTCTGTTGGTGCATCTATCGTAAGCAGCTCTTTTTTTATAAGATCAAATTGATATAGCTTATCCGTCACCCCTTTTTCTGTTACGAAATAAAAGCATTGTTTTTCCTTGTTCCATTTTAGGAAATTAATACTTTCTTCTTCAACGGCTATAACTTTAGAAAATGTTCTGCTATTCACATCGAACTTGGCTAAATACGTATATTCATCCTCATAATCGGTTAAAAAGAAAATCGTCGTTTCGTCTACAAATACTGGATCCATGACAACATGTACTTTCTCCGTGTCAGAAGTTAACGGGATCTGTTCTGTGCCCACTTTTACAAATCCTATAACATATGTGTTGGCATACGTCTGTGTAAAAACAAAGGCCTTTTCTTCTTCAGAAACAGCTTCTAAAAAAGTTGGGCCTACTTCGCCCACATGAAGCAAGGTATCTTTTTCCTCCTTCAAATGGCGAACACGCGTATTTAAAAATGATGCATTTCCTTCCGATGTCATATAATAAATACGCTCACCGTCATCACTCAAGTGCGCAAAAAAGTACTTTTCTTCCGGGTCTCCAGTAACAAGCGGCTGTGGCAGCCCTCCTTCTGGTGGTATAGCATAAATATGATGATTTTCATCACCATCCTGATCAAACCCTGCTAGTACATAACGATTTTCCGGATCACATTTTAGAAAGCTACACGATTCTTCGCGATGAGCAAATAAATATGGGAACGTATTTGGCAAGTCCATTGCCCACACGTTCATTTTTCCATTTAAATTGGTGCTGAATAGGACCCTTTTTTCATTAGGAGTTACAGTAAAATTAGTGATGGCAAACGTGCGAGAGAACTGTTCCACAGTAGGTTTCGGAAATGGTATCATTTTATTTTCTTCCCTTCATTTAAGTTAGATTTAGTAGAATGCAAATGAGAATAAGGTTAGAAAACCTTGGCTTAACGCCTTTCCTTTATGGAGAAAACGGTAGTTTTGCTTATGCTATGCATCTTAGAATCTTCTAATTTTCTATACCACAAAAGGCCTCCCCTAACTTATGACTTATGAGCATGACGTAAAAGCAATTGAAAAGAAATTGCACTTTGAATTATTACATAGTGGAAGCACTTTATTTCCACCTTCATTAATATATGTCTCTATGATTCGCTGAAAATGCTATTATTTTTAGACTAGTTTCAAAATTAATCTATGTCAAGTTTTTATACGTTTCATGTTACCATCCAGGAAGTAAGAAAAGATCGGATGTTCACCAATTTTAGCGAAAAACACCATCGTTTGGCATAAACTATAAATTCATAGTACTCGATACGTTTAAATGTATAATACAATTTAATGAATCTGTATGTGCTAATTAGAAGGGAACGATTTTATGGGAAGAAATAGAAATGATAACGAGAAAGATCTATTTGATAGAGCATTTATTGGTAGTCCTGCTTTTATGATCGTACTAGTAATAATAGGCAGTATGACCTTTAATTACTTTAAATAAACACACTTTGTAAGTAAATCACACGTAATGCCGCCTCGATTCTTTCATCTAACGTATGTTTACTTCTTCTTTTAGACATAGAAAATGCCCCCAATATCGTAGTAAAGAGTTTTTATTATTTCTCTGTCTACCATAGTGGGAGCATATCATGCAACGGGATGGGTACCTCCCTAGTCGTTAACCCAATTCCACTTTTCCATCGCGAATAGTAATGATTCTGTCAGCATAGCCTAAAACGCGCTCATCATGCGTTACCATTACACCCGCTTTATTGCCCTCTTTCACCTCATTAGCGAGTAGCTTGACGACTTCCTGTCCGCGACTAGAGTCGAGGCTTGCTGTCGGCTCGTCCGCCAATATAAGTTTCGGATCATTCACTAATGCTCTAGCAATAGCTACTCGCTGCCTTTCCCCACCAGAAAGCTCATTCGGATAATGATGAATACGGTGCTCTAAACCAACATGAGCAAGTATGTCTGTTTTTTGCTGCTTCGATTTATGAGCAAGGGCAGAAATAACATTTAATTGATCCTTCACTTTTAAATATGGAAGTAAATGAGCGGCTTGAAAAATAAACCCGATTTTTTCCAACCTGCGCTTCGTTACTTCTTTCTTAGATAGCGTTACAATATTTTCCCCATCCAGTAAAACTTTGCCGCTAGTAGGTGATAATAATGCGCCTGCAATAGATAACAGCGTACTTTTTCCTGATCCTGAAGGACCAACGACTGCTACAAATTCTCCAGCCTGCACCTGTAAAGAAGCATCATTTAAAGCAACATACTCTTTTGGTCCATCTTGATATACTTTATGGACATGCTCTAATACTAACGTCATGTTGCCACCCCCTCAATCGCTTCTAGTGGATCAATCTGGATCACTTGATAAAGCGATACGACTGCCCCTAACACAGATACCACGATAATAATAATCGCTGGTTGTACAATTGTTGCCATGTTCAAAATAAATGGCATATCAGCTGGGAATAATGCGCCGAGTCCAAAGCTAATCGCTGTAGCAATCCCTACGCTAACGATAGAAAGAAGAATAACCTGGGTGATTAATCCCGAAATTAAATATTTATTATTCGCACCAAGCGCTTTTAAAACACCGAATTGGTCTCGTTTTTGTAACGTCATTACATAGAAAAACACGGCTAGTACAAACGCAGTAATGACATACAAAAAAATAATCATCATGTTGAGGGAAGCTTGTTCTTGTGAATAACTTGGAATACCATGAAGAGCATCCATTTTAGGAATAGTGGAATAAGCACCATCTGCTACTGATTCCCCTTTTACCGCCACCGCATTCACTTGTTCCAAATCATCGCTTTTAACAAACACAACTGGTGTATGGCTATAACGTTGCTCTGTTGTAAACCCAGCTACGACATAGGTCGTTTCCTCACCCAACTGTAATTCATCACCTAATTGAATGCCATCCTGCTTTAGACTTTCATCCGCTAGCACTTCATTTTCTTGCTTAGGAGACCTCCCTTCCGTTACTTCCGGAATTAACATACCATCACGTTCTGTTGCAAATAATGCTAGGCTAATTTGCTTGTCTCCACCACCGACTGTTGCATTCATCATTTGGATAGAGAGCGTATTAGCCTCCTGTTCTTGATCATTTATTATTTCCTTTGCTTGATGCATTGGAATAAATGAGCTGCCTAACTCGCCTTCTGCTTCCGCTTCTAAGACAAGGGAGTCGGCTGTTAAACCTTGAATAGAAGATGCATTATCTGCAGATAAGCCTTCAGCTAAACCAGATACAATAAAAATAAGACTTACCGTTAACGTTGTAATTAAGCCGATTAAAATATATTTTGTTTTTGCAAATAAGAGTTCTCTAATGGCCAGAAACATGTTGTTCCCTCCCGTTCTGACCATAGTATAGCTCCTATATATGAACAGAGGATGAACGAATCGTTACACTTGCGGTAGGATGACGACTACCTTCGTCCCTTGACCGAGTTCGCTATCCACCATAATTGTCCCCTCGTGCAACTCCACAATCTTCTTCGCAATCGCTAATCCAAGACCCGTACCTCCTTCTTTCCTCGTTCGAGCCTTATCCACTTTATAAAAACGGTCAAAGATTTGACGCAGATCTTCCTCAGCAATGCCAATCCCAGTATCCGACACCACCACTTGCACGTCATTTTTTCGCTTTTGTACATGGATGAAAACATCTCCGCCATCTGGCGTGTAACGAATCGCATTCGTCATCACATTCATCCATACTTGATAAAGAAGCTTTGGCTCACCTTTCATCCATGTATCATGGTTATCAAATTGTATGGTTATATGTTTTTGTCTCCATTGCCATTCCAATGTGGATATAATATCTTTCCATTGTTCATTAACATGAAACGTTGTAAATTCGAACTTTTCCTCCGTTTGGTCTAGCTGGGATAGTGTTAGTAATTGCCTGCTTAAAGCAGATAGCCGTTTACTTTCTTTCTCTATAATGGATAAGTAATAACGTCTCGCATCCTCCGTTAATTCTTCTTCTTGCAGCGCTTGAGAAAATCCTTGAATCGAGGTAAGTGGAGATTGAATCTCATGAGACACACTGGACACAAAAGCTTGTCTTTTTTCTTCCGTTTGCTGTAGACTCTGACTCATTATGGAAAAGTCTTTGGCTAAACGACCAATTTCATCTTTTCGATGAACAGATAGCTTAATATGATAATTTCCGGCGGCTATTTTTCTTGTTGCTGCCTTTAGTAATTGAATTGGTTTCACTATCCATCGTGTACTAAACAAAATAAATAGAAAACTAAGCAATAAGATTAAAACAATAAGCACAGCAAAGAAAAGCCGCATTTCTCCAAATTGCTGCGCGGAATTAGGGCGCACAAATAGTGCATATTCCGATCCCTCATTGCTTTCAATAGGAATACCAATTGTATTTGCCAGCGTATGATCAAAAAAACCTGTTACAAATAAACGCCACGGATAGTTTTTTATACCATGATAGATTTCGCCAGCCAATACGCGATCTACCACTTCCCTAGAGGTTTGCTCTTCATCGAATGGCTTTCCAAAGGATCGATCACTTCCATATGGATCGGTTAAATAAAATGAATAACCTAAATCCGTTATTTCAGACAAATATTCATCCAGTGGCTGCTCACTACTTTTATATAAATCAACAATATTATGCGCAATGTCTGTAACTTTGGCATCGTTTTTTGGCTTTAAAACATATTGGTAATATCCATTACTCACAATAAAAGCAATAATAGAACTGGCAATCATAATAACGAAAGTGGTTACTATAATACGAAAATATAATGTTCGCATTAAGACTGTCCTCCCGCCTTTAGCGTTTCTAGCTTATATCCAACCCCTCGCACCGTTTGGATCGTAAAATCGCTTTGACAATGGGAAAACCGTTTCCTTAACCGTTTAATATGTACATCTACTGTACGATCATTTCCTTCATATCCTAACCCCCACACATGCTCAATTAATTGCTCTCTCGTAAATATTTGATTAGGATAACTAGCTAATTGTGCTAACAGCTCAAACTCTTTTAAAGGCAGAATAATTGTTTTCCCACCTACTTGTACTTCATAATTTTTACGATTAATACACATCGTGCCAATTTGAATCTTATCATCATGGATCATTTGAAATCTCCTGAGCAATGCCTTTAAGCGAAAAAGCACTTCTTTCGGCTCGAACGGTTTCACAATATAATCATCTGTTCCAGCACGATAAGCTTTTTCCTTATCTGCAAGCTCTCCCTTTGCCGTCAACATAAGTACTGGAATATTATAAAATGTACGCATATGTTTACATAGATCAAATCCGTCCAGCTTAGGCATCATAATGTCGACAATAGCTGCTTGTACATCTGTTTGTTCCATGATGGATAATGCTTCTTCCCCATCCTCCGCTTCCACCATTTGATAACCTTCCTTTTGTAAATACAATCGTAATAGTTCTCGAATATGCGCATCATCATCTACAACTAATACCGTAATCAAGTTTTTCACCCCTACTAACATATATTTTGCATCTACTTCTCCATCTATAAGTAAATTGAACCATTTAATTATAGTATAAATAAGCGATGACCTCAGCCAATGATGAAGAACTTAGCTTTTCGCTAAATTTCACGGTAATAAACATTTTCTTTTTCTATAATCCAGAAAAAAAAGCCGAACAATTGCATGATCATTGTTCGGCTTTTTGTATAAAAAATGCTAACCATCGCTATAGCACATCTCTTCGATTCCGTGCCTGTTCCTCAACAAACGCTACTCACAAAGTGTTCTACCAAATAGGCTTCGTTTTGCATTCGTTCTCTGCGTTATGTCCTAGCTTTTCTTATACCTTTTTATTATTCATCTCTTCCAAGTAGCTTTTCAATCACATCGACAATTCGCTTCACATATAAATCACATTCTTCCTTAGTTGGGGATTCAACCATGACACGAACAAGTGGTTCTGTACCTGAAGGACGAACGAGCACGCGACCTTGTGTACCTAGCTCCTGCTCCACCGCATCAATTGCTTGCTTTATGTCTGGATGATGCATTGCTTTATCCTTATCTGTTACACGAACATTTTTTAGTACTTGTGGATAAATTTTCATTTCATCGGCAAGTTCTGACAAAGGCTTGCCTGTCTCTTTCATAACATTGACCAATTGTAGTGCGGATAACATTCCATCTCCGGTTGTATTATAGTCTAGGAAAATAATATGCCCTGACTGTTCTCCACCAAGGTTGTAACCGCCTTGGCGCATTTCAGCCATCACGTAACGGTCACCAACTTTTGTTTTGTCGCTACGCATTCCATTTGCCTCTAATGCTTTATAAAAACCAATATTGCTCATTACTGTAGACACAACGGTACTATGACGAAGCACGCCCTTTTCATTCATGTACTTCCCACAAATAAACATGATTTGATCGCCGTCAACAAGTTTCCCTCGTTCATCTACAGCAATTAAACGATCACCGTCACCGTCAAAAGCTAAACCAACATCTGCGCCTTTTTCAAGGACAAATCCCTGCAACTTTTCTGGATGAGTCGATCCTACTCCATCATTAATATTTAGTCCATCTGGGGAAGAACCGATAGAATAGATATCTGCTTCTAGATCAGCGAATAAGTGCGTAGCAAGGGCTGAAGTAGCACCATGTGCACAGTCAAAAGCAATTTTTAATCCATCAAATTCATTATCAACCGTATCTTTCAAATAAGAAAGATACTTTTGTCCACCTTCAAAATAATCATTAACCGTCCCTACTTCTGCACCAATTGGTCTAGGGAGTTCATCCTCACCATCCAAAATGGCTTCAATTTCTAATTCCTGATCATCCGTCAATTTAAATCCATCTGGTCCAAAGAATTTAATCCCATTATCTTCTACAGGATTATGAGATGCCGAAATCATAACACCTGCTTGTGAACTAGTTGCTTTTGTCAAATAAGCAACTCCTGGAGTGGAAATAACACCTAAACGCATTACTTCTGCTCCAATAGATAGCAATCCAGCTACAAGTGCTCCTTCAAGCATATGACCAGATACACGGGTATCGCGTCCTATTACGATTTTGGCACGTGGTGTTTCTTTCGTTAACACGTAACCTCCAGCTCGTCCAAGCTTAAAAGCTAACTCTGGTGTAAGATCTTTATTTGCCACTCCTCGTACACCATCTGTTCCAAAATATTTTCCCATGTAATTTCTCTCCTTTTTATCAATTCCACCAATTCTTAAATAAAAAGCTAATCACGAAGTTTCATTAATTTCTATGGATGCTTGCTCAAATTCTGGTTCAACCGACAAGCCATCTGGTGATTCCACATTAATAGAAACGTCATGTGTACCTGGTTCTAAATCTTTAACATCAATAAACACTCGAAAGTCTTCCCGATTTAACTCTGCTATATCTGATTGTTTTCCTGTAACTGTTAATTTCATCTCTGGATCAGCTGGATTTTTAAATGCCACTTCCAGATCATCTTGTAATCCTTCTATTTCAATTGGTACTTCCTCTAACACCTTTGTCTGTTCCAATTCAACAGTAACTTCAACCTTCTTTCCATTAGAAACAGTTGCACCATCAGGTAATGCTAAGTTTGTTTCTATTGTACCCGATTTCTTAATGTCCGCTAAATCAATTTCCTCCGTAGAAACTTTTTCTAAATCTTTTAGTATACTGCTTCTCGCAAACACTTCCACTTCCTCTACATTAGCAGAAATCGTGGATAATGCATACCCCTCAGGAGGCTCGCCAGTTGTCTGGACGCTAACCGGTACTTTTTTACTTGGATTAGTAATGTTTGCTGAAATAACTACATTTTCTGGCTCTACATTCACACTCAATTCATTGCCTTGGCTATCGTAGACATTTACAGGAACTTCTCGATTATCAATCGATTCGTCTAAGCCACTTACATCGACATAAGCTTTGACAATACCAATTTTTTCAATTACACTTTTGGCACTCGTAATTGTTACCTTCTGCGGACTTACTTCATAATCACCAAGCTCATACCCATCTGCCATGTCATCTGTATTTATAAAGTCAACTTTTACTGGAAATTCTTGGGTGGATTTCTCTTCAATCATTACATCTACTCGTTTCGGCTCAATAAATACATCTAGTTTATCAGAAATATCATGTTGAAGCTCTACGGTATGTTCACCAGCCTCCAACTCTTGTAAATCTACCCATACATCAAAATTCCGATTACGTAGGGTTGGTTGTAAAACAGCTGCTGACCCTTCTAACGTGACAGAAACATACTCTGGAACACCACTAACTACATACTTTTCACTATCAATATCTATATTCACGGGAACTTCATCCAGTGTTTCTAAATTTTGCGTCTCATCTCCAGAAGGAAATGTGGAATCGCCATTATTTGGTACACTATTTTGATCAACCGTTACAAAGATATAAAAGAAAACGGCAAAAGCTAATGAAACGACACGGACAAACCACTTACTTCGAAACCAACTATCCATTTTTGTTTGCCCTCCCTTTTTTTGACTTTTTTTCAGGGGCTTTCAAACTTAATGATAGGTTCTTGTGTAATAAATCTCTTAAGCTTTCCTGACTTAGCTCTCTATGTAGCTCGCCATTTTTCGTGCAAGATATATCACCCGTTTCTTCGGATACTACAATGGTTAATGCATCTGTAACCTCACTAATGCCCATTGCAGCACGGTGCCTTGTTCCTAACTCTTTGGAAATAAAAGGACTTTCGGACAAAGGCAAGTAGCATGCTGCAGCAATGATTTCGTCACCTTTTAAAATAACAGCACCATCATGCAATGGCGTGTTTGGTGTAAATATATTTGTTAACAGTTGATGTGTTAGTTTTCCATTAATGGGAATACCAGTTTCTGCATAGTCTCCTATTCCTGTTTCACGTTCAATGGTGATCAGCGCACCAATTCGTCGTTTAGCCATATAATTACAGGATTGGATAATGGCATCAATATTCTTTTCAATAATTTCTTCTTCCGAGCGAGCACTTCGTCCAAATATATTGCCACGCCCTAATTGTTCCAATGCCCTACGCAACTCTGGTTGGAATAGAATAATAATAACGATAAGCCCCCAGTCAATCGCCTGGCTTGTAATCCACCGCACTGTTTGTAAATCCAAAACAATGCTTAACAACCACACTGCTAGTACCACTGCAATCCCTTTAAGAAGTTGAATAGCCTTCGTACCTCTTATCAGCATGATTAATTTATATAAAACATACCAGACGAGAGCGATATCCACGCCTATCCTAAGGAGCTGTATTAGGTCAAATCCCCCATCAAGCATGATGTACACATCCTCTACAGTATTTTCTTATTGCATGTTATATGCAAGCATATAATATAATGCTTCATTTCATCTAATTTTGTTAGAAAAACTTGGCTTGTCGCCAAGTCTTATAATATAAACCCTAGACACCTTTATGCTTTCCTATAGTGTAAAACTCGATTCTATTAGCGAAGTTTTAAGATAAAAAAGGTGTAATTTCCTTCTGCTATAGCGTTACATTTTACACTTTTCTTATAGTGAAAAATAAGACTATATAGCATTCCTATTGTAACATAAAAGATCCAATAAGATGTAAGATTTTATCAGGACACTTTTAGAAAAACATGTCTATGGATAACCCGAGTCTATATGGCGGAAAAAGCCATCATTTACTATACTTATCGTACAATAAAAAACCTGAATTCGGTTTTCCGTTTTCAGGTTCATCATCCTTTTAAAATGAGAAGATATTTTCGAACAATTCCTTAATGGAATACCACACCCACTCAAACATTTGATCTACATGTTCTATCTCTCCATTGATTTCACCAACAGAAGCCATCAAGCCATCACCTTCTATCGGTTCTTCAATGAGTTCACCATTAATTAACGTAACATTTCCATCAATCGTCCCGTTAATAATGAGGTCGCCATTTTTTACGACTAAGTCCCCTTCAACCGTCACATCAGCAGGTACAATTACCGTATCCCCTTGAATAACTAAATTATCCTGTTTAGAGACACTTAACTGATTATCTTGATTCCATACTGAAAACATACCGCTAATCATAAAAATAAAAAATATCGCTGCCGCAGTTAAAATTGGATGGGCTTTAAACCATCTTCTATATTTAAATCGCTTCCGCTCTGTCGGAAGGTTATTCATCACATTTGCAGTGAAATTAGCAGGGGCTTTTATTTGTTCTGTGCTTTGCAAAAGTGTAATCGTACGTTTCAATTCGTGAAAATGTTTTTGACACGCCTCGCAATTCTCCAAATGCGCACTGAGCGCCTGCTCCTGCTCTTTTGTAATATCTCCATCTAAATAACAATGCATCAATTCTACTGCTTCTTTATTACAATTCAAGTGAGTCACACTCCTTTACACGTGACGAAGCTTTTTCCTTAAGGTTTCCCTTCCACGATGAATACGGGTTTTTACAGTCCCAAGTGGAATATCCAGAATTTCACTAATTTCCTGGAGGGAAAATTCTTCAATATACCGCAACATTATGATACTGCGATACTTCGGAGGAAGCTGTGAAATTTCGTAATGAATATAGCGTTTAAGCTCAATTCCTTCGACTTCTTCTTCTGGTAGTCTCCCCTTATCGGCTATCTGGGAATACATATTCAATCCTTCCGTTCCTTTTACCTCTGCATCTAGATAATGATCTGGTTTTCGTTTACGAATACGGTCTATCGTTAAATTCGTTGCAATTCGATATAACCACGTCGAAAATTTCCTTTGATCATCAAAAGAATGGATATTGACATATGCACGAATAAAAGCCTCTTGCGCTATATCTTCCGCCTCGTGTGCATTACCAAGCATGCGAAAACAGTGCTGGTAGATCCTATTTTGAAAGAATGAGACCACATCTTCAAAAGCGGATTGATCTCCTTTTTTCACTTGTTTAATTCTATCTTTAATCATTTCATCCATATTGGTACCTCCGCTTTACTATGCGGTAATATTGTTACGATTTAACCGATCAATAAGTTTCAAAAAAAAATAATAAAATGTAAATATTTATGATTGCAAATTTCCGGCTACTATCCTACCATTATACTAGATAGGAGGATAGATTTGTGAGTAATTCTAAATTATTGGAAAGAATTGAAATGAAAAGAGAAAAAATGCTCTCTCTCAGTAACTCGCATGCATTGACCTCTGAAGCAGTAATTAACTCAAGTATTGAATTAGATGCATTAATCTTGGAATATGTAACAACAACGAACTACAACAGGAAAAATTAACAAAACACGACTACAAAAAAAAATAACACTTCTTCGTACGATTATGAAATTTAAAAAGAGAGACTATAGGGTAAAAAAGACATGAAAAAATCATGTCTTTTTATTTTAACATATTTTTACAAACTTCACTTTAATTTTTCACCAAATAATGATCCCATTAAACCGACAGCAAGCGCTGCCGTTTTATTTTTCTCATCTAGAATTGGGTTGACTTCCACAAATTCGGCGGATGTAATGATGCCTGCCTCTGCTAACATTTCCATAGCTAAATGGCTTTCGCGATAAGTCATGCCACCGATAACTGGTGTACCTACTCCTGGCGCCTCAGACGGATCAAGACCATCTAAGTCTACACTTACATGCACCCCATCAGTACGAGGACTTAAATAAGCAACCGCTTTCTCAATGACGTTCGACATGCCTATTCGATCTACTTCATGCATAGTATAAACTTGTATTCCCTTCTCGCGTATTAACTCTCTCTCTCCAGGATCAAGGGAACGAGCTCCAATAATAACAATGTTTTCCGGCTTTACCTTAGGTGAGTACCCTGCAATCGACGTTAATTGTTCATGACCGAAGCCTAAGCTTACAGCAAGTGGCATTCCATGAATGTTACCTGATGGAGATGTCTCCGTCGTATTCAAATCCCCATGCGCATCATACCAAATAACTCCAAGCTGTTCATAATGTTTAGCAATCCCAGCTAAACTTCCAATAGCAATGCTATGGTCACCCCCAAAAACTAACGGAAAATACCCTTTTTCTATTGTTTGATCAACCATCGTTGCTAATTTTTCATTTGCTTCAACTACTTGAGGTAAATTCTTTAGTTGATAACTTTGTCCGGCTGCTTGTTTGTCAGGTCGAGTAATACCAATGTCACCATGATCATGTAACGTATACCCCAATGCTTCTAACCTTTGCACCGCTCCAGCATAACGCATTGCACTCGGCCCCATATCTACCCCACGTCTGCTTTGCCCCAAATCCATCGGAACCCCAATAATTGATATCGTTGATTTCATGAAAAATGCCTCCCTTCTCCTTTATTGTAGACAAACGAAAGGTTATGACTCAACTCAACAAAAAATTGCATATATATGCAAAATTCTTATACTATAAACCTTAAACTTTTATACCTTCCTATAGTGTAACAAAGGAGAAAGCGACCGTTTAACAACGTAGCGACTGGAACGAATCAACTAAAGGTTTAGTAATCATGGTGATGCACGAACCAACGATGACTTATCGTAGAGCATTTCGTGAAGTCGCCTAATTGCTGGGCGATGGAGCCGGATGAGGCTTTATTCGGTTATGTTATAAAACACAAGCCACCAATTTTATGCTTTCTTATCTTATAACCAAACAACGAGCAACCACATTGTACATGGCTGCTCGTTGCTATTTTATAGTTTATGAAACTTCTTTTCCACTTACATTATTTTTATATCAACTTTCATCTGAAATCATCGGTATAAGTGCAACTTCCTCACCTACATGATATTGTTCTAGTATTGGAGCATGAGCAATAATTACCTGTCCATTTACTTCAATGGAGTAATGATATTCTTTGCCTTGAAATTGCTTTGTTTTAATCGTACCCGTTAATTCGTTAGCAATTTTTGGCGATAACTTCAATTGCTCTGGCCTTAAAATATACATTTGCTCCCTTTTTAACGCTTCTGCTATTCCCCAATCTTTCCAAGTTACCTTTCCTTGCTGTAGCTGAAAGACATCTTTTTTCCATTCACCTGTAAATATATTTGCTTTTCCAACAAATTTTGCTACAAAAGGCGTTTCAGGATGATAGTAGATTTCTTCTGGTGTCCCTATTTGTTCTATTTTCCCTTTATTCATCACAACAATTCGGTCCGCCATCGCTAACGCTTCGCCTTGATCGTGTGTAACGTAAACAATAGAAGCTTTTGTTAAAGCATGAAGACGTTGAATTTCACGACGCATATCCATACGTAGCTCGGCATCTAAATTGCTCAGCGGTTCATCCATTAGTAATAACTTAGGTTTGGGGGCAATTGCCCGTGCCAGTGAGACACGTTGTTTTTGCCCACCTGATAATTCTCCAGGCATGCGATCGGCAAATTCTTTTAAATTCACAGTTTCTAACACCTCTAAAATACGTTTTTCCTTAGCAGATGTAACTGCTTGATCAGCAAACCTGTGATGATCAAGCGGAAACGCAATATGCTCCTTCACATTCATGTGCGGCCATAAAGCAAAAGACTGAAAAACCATACTCACATTCCGCTTTTCTGGGGCAACCACCTTTTTTGCATTAGCTACTTCTGTACCCGCTAATGAAATTGTGCCATCTGTTGGTGAGTCAAAACCTGCCAATAATCGCAACAACGTCGTTTTTCCACAACCCGAAGGTCCTAAAATGGCAAGGAATTCCCCATCTTTTATTGATAAGTTAATATGATGAAGTGCTTGAAAACCATCAAAGCTTTTCTTTAGATTTTTGACTACGGTACTCATTTTCGCTTATCCACCTTTCTGTTCCAGCTATACTGAACAGCAAATAGTAACAAATATCCCATAATAATTAGCCCAACAATAATTGTGGAGAAGGCTGTTGCATATAAAGAATATCCAGATTGCTGAAAACTCAAAATCGACACCCCTATCGTCTCAGATGTAGACGAGTATAATATAGAAGAAACAGTTAATTCTGCTAATGCATTCAGAAATACAAGCAGCGCTCCCCCTAAAACACCTGGAGTAATTAACGGAATAAGCACCTTTTTCCATTTACCAAATCCATTCGTTCCACTTATTCGCGCAGCTTCTTCCACTTCTATATTTACTTGTTGAAAGGCGGTAACACTACTTCTAATCTGTAAAATAAGAAACCGCGTCATGTATGCAATATAAAGGATGAGCGCAGAACCATAAATCCCTGGGTTCCAACCAGGTAAAGGCTCCATCCATGCGAAAATCATCGCTAAGGCTAGTACCATTCCTGGTAATGCGTATGGAATAGTAATAGCTGTTTCCATTATTTTTGTCGTTGCACCTGAATTACGGACGCGCTTGTAAGCAAATGCAGTGCCAACGACAATCCCTACTACGGCTGTGACACCTGCTAGTTGAATACTATTTATAATAGCCTCCAACGTGGAATTACTGGTTAAAATATAGGCATAATTTTTCCAAGAAAAATTCTCCCATGCAAAATCCAATCCATAGGCACGCAAAAACGATAGCAGCCCCATTGAAATAAGAGGAAAAATACTCGTTACCGCAAAAAACAGCCAAATCACGATCTCTACGATTGGTCGCTTTTTCCCCAAATCATATCTAGGAGAATGATCGACGCTGCTTGTCTCCACTTGCTTGGACTTTCGCAAAACAAGCCATTGAAAAAATAATCCTACGACGGCAACAACGCCTAAAATCATGGAAAGAACGGCCGCACGTTGAAATGCGGAAGTACCAAAGCCGATTACTTGCTGATAAATATATGTAGATAAGACTGGAATATCTGCTGGTGTTCCAAGAAATGCAGGTATACCAAAATTATCTAAACTTCCTAAAAAAGCAATAAATGAGCCGCCAACAATTCCTGGCAACGCCATGGGAAGAATAATTTTTCTAAAAGCTTTCCACCGGGATGAGCCTGAAATTTGTGCGGCTAATTCCATTTCTCGTGGTATTTTCCGAAACACATGGACAGAAAACAAATACACTAATGGAAAATGACTAATCGCCATAACAAAAATGATGCCTGACATACTATATAAATCCCACGATATTGCGGGAAGAGATACATAGGTTAACATTCGTTCCATTAATCCACCAGGTCCAAAGAATTGCACCCATGCTAAAGATGTAATATAGGAAGGTATAATGAAAGGCAAAAACACAAAAAGCTGCACAAGCTTTTTCCAACGAATATTTGTATACGCCACAATCCAAGCAAAAGCTGTTCCTAAGATAAAAGCAATTGCCGTCGACAGCACTACAATAATCATCGTATTTTGTAAAACTTCCCATGTCCTTGGCTCTCGTAATATATCCTTGTAAAATTGAAGCGTTATTCCTTGATCAGATGAAAAGCTCTTCCATATTAATCGAACGATAGGAACGATGAAAAAGATAACTACTACGATTAGTCCGATCGTTTTCGTTGATAGTTGAAATAGGTTTGTAGGGGACGCTTGGTGCTGCGTTCCCCTATTATTTGTTTGCGACTTTCCTAGCAATCTTCTCAATACAATCACCTACAATTGGATAACCTTAGTTAGAAAACAATTGATCGAATTGTTCCTTATCGGCTGTACGATTTTCATACAATTCTTGCACAGGAGCAGATATAGCTTTAATCTCTTCAATTGATTTTAAGCCTTCTGGTGGTTCAATGCCTTCACGAATAGGCGTGTAACCAATTTCTGCCTGCATTTTTTGTCCATCTTCAGATAAAATAAAATCAACAAATGCTTTTGCCGCTTCTTCTTGATCCGTATCTGCCATAATGCCTACAGGTTCCGTAATTACCGGCACTCCTTCATCTGGATATACTAGCTAGCTGCTCGCGCTGCTAAATAATCTACAACCATTCCATATGTTTTTTGCCCAGAAGAAACGTTTTCCATTACTGCCCCATTTCCTTCTGTAATCATTGGGGTATTTGCTTGTATTTTCTCATAAAATTCCCAACCAAACGCATCATTACGAGTTAAAACACTTAAATTATATGCAGCAGCGCCAGAATATAACGGGCTTGGCATCACTACTTGCTCTTTCGCTGCTTCAGAAGTCATTGCGTCCCATGAAGTCGGCATTTCACTCACATTACCTGTATGGACGACTAAACCTGTAGCCATAATTTTTGTTCCTGTATACATACCATCTGCATCAACAAATTCATCTGCAATATCTTCTGCTTCTTTTGATTGATAAGACATAAGCAGCTCTTCTTGCTTCAAACCTTCAAATGTTACTGCATCTGCAACTAATAACACATCTGCTTGTACTTCTCCTGCTTCTTTTTCCGCTTTGATTTTACTTACTACTTCTTCTGTGCCCGAACGGAAGATGTTAACTTTTACATCTGGGTGTTTTTCATTAAACGCACCTACTAATTTTTCTGCGTCTACATCTGGTTGAGAAGTGTAAAATTCCACTTCTCCACGAATGGTATTCTCTGCGTCTGATGTTTCTTCTTTTTTATCGCCACAAGCTGCTAAAAATAGCAAGACCAATGCAAAAACAATAACCATTACTTTTTTCATTTACTTTACCTCCTTAAAATATTGAAACCAACGAGTAAGTTGATCAATTCTCCTTTTCTTTGTGTGTACTAACTCAATAGGGGAAATGGTAATAAACCCTTGCCGCAGCAGATCATAATCGGTCCCTTCATTAAGCTCTAATTCATGGTAATTATCTTTTAACCAGTAGTATATTTGACCATGTGGATCATTTAACCCCGTAAAGTTATATCGAGAGACGGTTAAATCCATTGGCACAACGCGCACTCCTTTACACAACTCTTTCGATGTATAAGGAAGATTTACATTTAACATCAAATTTTTCGGGATCTTATTTTGAATAATAACCTCTGCAACTTGATAGAATAATTGTTTAACAACGTCGAATTTTATTTTTCTACTATCAAATGTCTCCAACGATACAGATATCGAAGGAACTTGGTATAACATCGCTTCTTGTGCAGCAGCAATCGTTCCTGAGTAATATAAATCTCTTCCAACGTTAGGGCCAATATTAATTCCAGAAAATACGATATCTGGCTCGCCTTCTAACACATCCATCCCAAGCTTTACACAATCTGCAGGCGATCCATTGACTGCATAGGCTTCTGCCGTAGAAGAGAAGTCTACTTTTTTTAAATTTAATGGTTGACGTAATGTGATTTTATGACTATAGGCACTCTTTTCCGTGTCTGGACAAATTACGGTTACCTTACCAAAATGGGAAAGCAACTCAGCTAACGCCTTCACACCAGGTGCAAAAATGCCATCATCATTTGTAATTAATATGTTCAAGCATCTATCTTCCTTTCAAGCCAGTGATGATGATTCAAATACGCTATATGTTGTTTTAAAAATGCTAATTCCTTTGTTGTATCCATTCCTTCTAACACAATCGGTTTATCTAGCTTACTAAAATAAGTTAGAACCCGATGTAGCTCCACGCTCCCTTTTCCAAGCGGAACATGATATTGCGTTTTCGTAGAATCGCTTAAATGAATGCTATTCACATGTTGAAGATGTTCAAAATAGTTAATGGGATCATCCTGTAAAGGGACATGGGCGATATCTAAGGTAACGCAAAGCTCTCCATTTAACTTCGCTTGAAACTGTGTCATTTGTTCTGGATATGTCAACATTTCTTTTGGAATAACTTCCATTAATTCTTGAGATAAAGTAACCTGCTTCTCTTTTGCGTAATCTAAAAGCAATTGCGTGTTGGTTACTAAATTCTCCTGATGACATGCGGTCAAATAATTTTTAACGGTATATTTTCCAGGGTGAAATGTCATGTGCAAAGCACCTAATTTCGCAGCCAGATCAATCGATTTTTTCAACTCTACGATGGACTGCTGCTGAATACCCTGATTAAGCGAACAAATATTTAAATCCCAACTAGCAGCATGTAATGTGATATCCACTTGCTCCGCTTTAGCAGTTTCTCTTATATCCTCCGGACTAGCTTGATGATAATACATATGCTCTGCCCACATTTCTACTCCAATACACCCATATTGTTTAGCAATGTGTATCACTTCCTGTGGATGAAAACTCCAGCATAAGGATGAAGAAATATAAAATGTACTCAAGATTCTTCAGCTCGCTTTATCCAGTAGTTTTTTGAATCCGTGTCTAATTGCACACTTCCAATGGCAATCTCCTTCTTCTTTCTAGCGCTTGTTCCGTGATAGTCCGATCCGCCTGAAACGAGTAACCCATATTGCTTCGTAACTTCTAGCCAATAGACACTATCCTCATCAGAGTGCTCGGAGTGATAAACCTCAATTCCATCTAATCCATACGACAGTAATCGTTGCAAAGGAACGGACGAACGATAAATAGCTGGATGTGCTAAAAATGCTTTCCCTCCACATTCATGCACTAATTGAATGGCTTTCTCTGCAGAAAAAGCAACACGTTCCACAAATGCGGGTTTCCCTTTTTTTAACAGTGCTTGATAAGCATCATCTGCAGTAGGAAAATAACCTTGTCTTACGAGCTCTGCTGCAATATGCGTTCGTACAATCACATCGCCAGGTACATGTCGCCTAACATCTGCTAAGGAGATCGCATATCCTAGATTGTTTAATTGAGAAACGATTTTGGCAGCCCAGTTATTACGCTGTTTTGTCCTCCAATAGATGTGCTCTGTCATTTTAGGATGTTGCGGATCGAAGCAATAACCTAAAATATGCAATTCACCGTCGATACCATCCGTATTAAGCTCTATTCCTGGCACCAATGATATTCCTACATGCTCGGCTTCAGGCAAAGCAGTATGATACGCTCCGATGGCGTCATGATCCGTTATCGACAAAATTCGCACCCCTTTTGCACTCGCCTCCTTAACGATTTCTTTTGGAGTTAAAGCACCATCTGAAAAGGTGGAATGTATATGTAGCTCTGTCTTCATCTAATTCCCTCCCTCGTTTAATGCCTACTTTAAGTATAGTTAACAATTATGAAGGAAGATTAAAGGTGAAATTAAATAACAGCTACATTTTTGTAAATAAAAGTTAACATTCCATTATTTAACCTAAATAATGGAATGATCTTCGCAGCGCTTGCCTGCTGGATTTTTTGCCTTTATTCTAAATTGGCGATTTTTACTATTAAATGAATGTAAATTTTTTACTCGAAATTAATATTACTATCTTTTTTGTGCTTTGAATGTAAATGGAATGTAAATATTAAAATGAGGTTGTAAACATGACAAAGTATGCCCTATTGTAGGAAAGTAAAGAGAGACGATTGATGAAGAAAACACATGTAACTCATGCGAACCTCACTGATTCTAAAGAAGTTTTATTCCTAGATAGGAATAAAACCCTAACACAAAAAGCGCATGGATGTTGTCCACGTACATGATCTGCGCCCTGTCAAGTAGACAGTTAAAAAATAAAAAATTATGCCACAGTCTGGCGCCGGTATTCTAATGGTGCTAGGCTGTTTAATCTCTTTTGGTATCGTTCCTCATTATAAAATGTAATATACTTATCAATATCTTTTTCTAGCTCCTCAAAGTTCTTGTAATTCTTTAAGTCATAGCTTTCACATTTAAAATGACCAAAGAAGCTTTCAATTGGTGCGTTATCAATACAATTACCTACACGTGACATACTACGTTTCATCCCAGCTTCTGCCGTAAGATAACGATATTCCTTTGATGTGTATTGTGAACCACGATCGCTGTGAATTAAAGGGGCTGCATCGGGATTTGCCTTTATAGCTTCTTTTAGCGTGTTCATAACCAAAGGATTGTCATTATAGCGCCCAACCTGATAGGCGACAATCGAACCGTCATAAAGATCTTTAATAGCACTTAAATAAGCCTTGTTACCAAAGCCATACGTCATATGCGTAATATCCGTTACCCACTTCTCATTCGGATTCTCCGCAGTAAATTCACGATTCAAAATGTTTTCTTCAATATTGATATAGCTTGTCTTTGTGGAATAGCCATTCGAGCGACGAATATGCGATTTTAAGCCCATTTGAATCATTAAGCGTCTAATTCTTTTCTCGTCATATTGTTTCTTATATTTGCGATTGATCACCATAGTTATTCGACGATAGCCGAAGTTACCGTTATACTTTCTGAATTCCTCTTTCACTTTTTTCATGAGCCACTCATTTTCCCTTTGTCCTTCTGTAGGTTCATGTTTCAACCATTTATAGTATCCAGATCGGGATACATCTAAAATTTCACAGAGTAATAGAATGGGTATTGTTGTCTCCTTGTGATAGTCATGAATCGCTTGAAATTTAGCTAGATGTTTACCTAGTCGCGCTGTCCCATCCCCCTTTCGATTTCCTTCAACTTTTTTAATAAGCCATTCTCCGCCTCTAAATACTGATTACGGTGTTCCAATTCTTTAATACGAAGTTGTAATTTCTCCTCTTCGGTAAAGCTAGCCTTTGTTTCTAGTGTTTTTCCACGACGATCCTGAAGACCCTGTTTCCCATCTTTTTCATATTTACGCAGCCAGCTATATACTTGTTGATAAGAAACGTTATACTTTTTAGCCACCTCATGATAATTGCGCTCGTTCGCAATCGTATATTGCACAATTTCAATGCGTTCTTGAAGTGTGGTTTTACGCCCTTTTGTCATGGTTTCTCTTCCTTTACTAGTAGATTTTATCTCTTTCCCACTAGTATACTGGTTTATCCATTGACGTAAAACCGAATTAGATGAAATATTAAACTTCTCACAAGTCATTCTCAGACTGCCTTCTCCATTTAGATAAAATTCAACAGCTTCCCTTTTCAGTTCGCCGGAATACTTCTTCCATGTCCTCGCTTCCTTTAAACCATCCACCCCATCTGCTTCGTATTTACGCACCCATGAGTTAATCGTAGTACGGTCAACAGCGTATTCTTTAGCAATCGTACTGACAGACGCCATCCCCTCAATCACACGTAATACCGCCTCGATTCTTTCATCTAACGTATGTTTACTTCTTCTTTTAGACATAGAAAATGCCCCCAATATCGTAGTAAAGAGTTTTTATTATTTCTCTGTCTACCATAGTGGGAGCATATCACAACATCCATGCGCTTTTATCATTTCATTTCATTTATATATTTGATGTCACTAACCACTGCTCCATGCGGATAGGGATGTAACGCGAGTGGTTTTATCCCTGCTTTTTCCCAGGCTGCTAATACAGCCTCCGCAGCTTGGTTAGAAGGCATAAAAGCAATGCCACAATCGCCTCCACCAGCTCCAGAAGGCTTCCCTGAACCTCCAAATTGTTCCGCTATATCACAGAGTGTCGTTAATAACGGTGTTTCAATAGCAACATTTGCATCCCGTCCAACAGCTGCTAGCGCGTGGCGATTTTCTTTTATCCCTTGAAGCAATAACTGCGGGTTGTTCTGCTTCATTCCTGCCAACACATTCGCAACTGCCTGCTCACTATGCCTAATAAAGCTAGTAAATCTTTTAGAATTGGTTGTCTTTAACTTTAAAATTTGCTCCACCAGTTTTTTGGTAGAAGCTGGTTTTCCTGTCCAACCGATACAAACATGAACAGAATCCGGCAATGAAATGGGCTCCAAAGAAGCATACTTCCAATCTCGATGAATGAGTTCCGTTAATGTTTGTGATTCCTCGTACGCTTGCCGAAGCCATTCCGCCTGAAATGAGGAATAGTTTAGGAAACCACCATAAGAAGAAGCAGCGACATCGGCTCCCGAACCGTTACCTTGCGTTACAACATGAGCGATCGCTGCTAATTGATAAATGAGCTTTGCTTCTGGTTTCTTAGGCATAAACTTATTTAAAATGGCGGAAATAACAGATGTAGAGACAGCAGCGCTTGAACCTAAGCCATATTTCACCCCTGATTCATCATCAAGTTCGCTTTT
This sequence comes from Virgibacillus dokdonensis, assembly GCF_900166595.1. Taxonomy (NCBI): domain Bacteria; kingdom Bacillati; phylum Bacillota; class Bacilli; order Caryophanales; family Bacillaceae; genus Virgibacillus; species Virgibacillus dokdonensis. The sequence continues at coordinate 3,902,371 of NZ_LT745763.1, forward strand.
GATCGTTAATTCAAAAGGGGGTATCGCAATATGCTGTTCATTTAAATAGTTACATGCCGTTGTCATAGATGTTTGAACAAATGTCGTTCTTTTATCTTTAGAATAAAGTTCAACTTTATCCCCATTATATTCCCAACCTATATTTTGTAATTGGAAATCCATTAAATGTAAATCGTTTGTTGCACTATCTTTTATCGTTGCATAAACAAAACGATCTACAGCCATTACAACTAATTGTTGATACGGCTGTAGTACAGCAAACTCCCCCGCAACCATTAACTTTCCGGGGGTTTTAATTATCATAGATGATTGTGGCAATAGATTCAGCCCCTATATATACGTAATCCCTTGACCTGGTTTACTCAAACGAATATCTGTAACACCTTGTAATTCGCCCAATGTTTGCTCAATATATGCTTCATGCTCAGGTAAATAAAGCACCTTTACATTAGGGCCAGCATCAATCGTAAAATAAACAGGTATACCTTGTGAGCGCATTTCCCAAACTTTTTGCATCACTACTAGCGTCGTGTCATGCCAATATGTAAATGGGGGTTTTGCACCTAACGTCGTCGCATGCATCTTCATACAGTTTGCCTCAGCAATTTCACCGACTTGTTGAAAATCACGAGCCTTAATTCCTTGTTTTATTTCCGCTAAATCATAGGAAATACTATCCAGCCAGCCTTGAAAAAATGGTGATGTTTCAACTGTTCTACGCATTCCCGCACGACTAGAAACACTTTTTTTCGTCGCAGATAACACCACAGCCGCCACACGAATATCCCAATAATTTGCTGGAGCAATAGGTATAGCGTAAGAATCTTCTCCGTCTTCACGCATCCCCATTTCCCACTCTGCAAAACCACCATAAATAGATCTACAAGCTGACCCGGAGCCTCGACGAGTTAATCTAGAGAGCTCTTTCTCTGATAAATGTAAACCTATGGCTTTCGATCCAGCCGCTGCTAACGCGGCAAACCCAGAAGCAGAGGAGGCAAAACCAGCGGCAGTTGGCACTTCATTCACCGATGTTACATTAGCAAATAGCTGTTTACCTGCCATTTGTCTTATAATATCAAGAAATGCCGTTACCCGATTGTACTGCTCTCCGGATGCGATTTGCTCATCTAATATGAATTGATCTTGGGAAAGCGACTCATCAAATTCCACTGTCGTTGTCGTATAATAGCCATCTAAAGTAAGTGACAAACTATTATTCGTAGGTAAAATAATCGCTTCATTTCGCTTTCCCCAATATTTAATAAGGGCAATATTTGTATGCGCCTTTGCAGTTGCTTTCATGGTCATTCCCCTTCTGTTTACGCTCTTCTTAGAAAAACTTGACTACTGCCATAGTTTTTATGCTGATAAAACGCCGATACGATAATATTTTCCTATAGTGGAAATTAATGATCTTGGCTCTCTTTCAACACAAATGGCCATACTGCATGTGCGCCAAATGTTCTCAGTTTCTCCGCTAATTGTCTGGAATGAACTTCATTTTGGGCAAGGGCAATGATACAGCCACCATTACCTCCGCCTGTTAACTTAGCTCCGAGCGCGCCTTCTTGTCTGGCAAAATCGATTAAACGATTTAACCCAGTGTCGCTCACACCTAAAGCTTCCAATTCTTTTTGCGCTTCATTTAGCATATGCCCCAAGATATGCTTTCCTTTTTTCTCCAAAGCCTGTTTTGCATCATGCGTCAGTTTTCCGATTCGTTCTAGTTTACGCTGAATTCGTCTTGGCGCGGTTTTTAATAAATTTGCTACGGACTCCACTGCTAGACGCGTATCTCCTACACGACCAGAATCCGCTACAACAAAATGAAAGTCCTCACTTAAGTGAATAAAATCAATCGGGTGTTCCTTTTCATACCAGACAGGGGACTGTGATGTGATTGTCAATGTATCAATCCCTGACGGAGCCCCGTGTGCAAACGTCTCCGCTATATTCGCCAGTTGCAGTAATTCTTCATCTGTATAATCCTCATCAAAATAAGCAAATAAGGATCGGACAACGGATATCGCCACAGAAGCACTGGAACCTAACCCTTTACCAGGTGGAATCGTTGATGTAATGCGTATAATCATATCCTCACAGGCTATATTTAAATAATCCATCGTACCTTCAATGCATTTTACAATACCCTCTAATGATTCTGGTGCATCAGCAATAGAGCCATGATAGAAAGTTGTATCAATCTTGACCGGTCCTGGGAAATGTTCAACGGCAGTCTCTACACCTACCAATGGAAATGGAATAGCAATAGCCGGTTGTCCGTGTACAACTGCATGCTCTCCAATTAAAATTAGTTTACTATAAGCTACACCGATAGCTGTTTTTTCTGTGGTTGTTACTTTTTCTGCACTCATTTTATATACTCTTCCACCAGTTCTTGAGCTTTGCCAACACGGATTTCGTTTATTTCTACTAATTTTTTCGACACGATATCAATCAACTCCCCAGTAGCTCCTGCTGCTATGGCAACAGAACGAGAATGTAAAGCCATGTGGCCTTTTTGTATACCATCGGTAGCTAACGCTTTTAATGCGCCTAAATTCTGTGCGAGACCGACTGCAACAATTACCTGTGATAGCTCTTGGGCAGACGATACATGTAATATATCTAACGCAGCCTTTGCCATTGGGTGAACATTGATAGAACCCCCAACGATCCCAACAGACATCGGCAACTCCAATTCACCTACAAGATTTCCCTCTGCATCAACAGACCACGTTGTCATTGAGGTATACTGTCCATCACGAGCTGCATATGCATGCGCACCTGCTTCAACCGCACGCCAGTCATTTCCTGTTGCAATAACAACCGGATCAATCCCGTTCATAATTCCTTTGTTATGCGTAACTGCTCGATACGGATCAGACGCAGCAAATTCGTATGCGTGAATGACGCCGTCTCTTACTTCTTCGCCAGAGAAGTCACCTGTTTTCAACAAATGAGGCGGGACTGTACAAGTAGCACGAGCTAAGCACCGATCGGCTAAATTCGACAATATGCGCAAATACACCTTCCCACCAGTCAACGCTTCTACTGTTGGAGCAAGCGATTCAACCATTGTATTAATAATATTTGCTCCCATAGCATCACATGTATTAATGTATAAGTGAAGAACGAGCATTTGCTGGTAGCTCGACGTAGCGTCTTCATTAAGTATCCTTACATCGATTTCTTTTGCGCCACCACCACGTTTCACAATGCTTGGATAAGAAGCATTAGCCTGTTCAATTAATGCGTCTTCCGCGTAAAGTAGAGCAGCTTTTGCTTTGTGAAAATCTGTACATCCAACTACTTGAATTTGTCCAATCATTACTCTTTCCGTAGCTTCCGTAGTAAAGCCTCCTGCTTCACGTACAATTTTAGCAATATGACTAGCAGATGCTACAACAGATGGTTCCTCAATAACCATCGGCACTATATATTCTTTCCCATTTATAAGAAAGTTCAATCCTGTTCCTAAAGGAAGGGGAAAAGTTCCAATAACATTTTCGATCATGTTATCAGCTGTATCAAGCGGAAGAGGTTCTGGTGAAGAAAGGACATGAAAAGCTTCTTCCGTAAACGCCTCCACGTTTTTTAGCAATTCTCTTCGCTTTGTAACTGTTTGCTTATAAAAACCAGGAATTCTGGAAGTCTGCATCGCCGATCATCCTTTTATATTAATATACACAACATCATATCTTAATTTTAATGTGGGCAGGTTAGGAAAACTTGCTTATCACTAAACAATGATTAACGTAAATACTTTATTCTCCTAATAATGTAACAAAAGAAAAAAGGAAATATGTCTTAGGTTTTTAACAACCATCTTGTACATAAATTCAAACAAACGTTTGAAGAAATTACAATTTTCATTTCTCCAATGCTTTTAATTAGAATTGGTTATTACGTTATTACGTCAGACGCTAAGTAAGCTATTAGCATGCCCTCAAATATTTTACCATCTTTATGCCCTCTCGCCAATCATGCTCTACGCATAATAAATAGTATCTCTATTATATAAAATCCATATGCAATTATCCGCTAAAAAAGGATGGGCAATGAAGCATGTATATACCAGTATCTCTAGCTTCTCTATTTTCTAGCACGATCAACATTTATATAAGTTTTAACGGTTCTTTGTAAAAAGAATAACGTACGTAGAGCCTAAAACATATGAACACGTTTTTATAGATATACATTTCTATAAAAAGTATATCATGATTTTGTACATTATATTATAAATTTGATTGGTTGTAGTCTAAACAAACACATAATACCACAGTATTGTTATGAATTTAAAGTAAAACTAACCGTTGTATAATAGCAACTATGAACAACAGCATATAAAAAATATAAAAGCGCCTTATTACTAGCTATGTAGCTGTGGTTTTACCCATCCATTCTATGTATTTTTAATTATTTTGCTGGTATTTATCTAAAATGGCTTGCCTAGATGCTGAAAATTCTCTGTGTTTTAACAGAGCTATGTATAAGGAATAACAAAAAAGTTTCACATTCCATTCAATACGGTATCTTTTATGAGAGAGATGGAGTTCTACTTCTAAATCTTCAATCCAATTGCGTAATTCTATATCTTTCATACCTTTTTTAATTAAAGCTTCCATAACTTGAATGAGACGTTCGTCTTCTTCATCAATATAAGGATATTCAACCAAAACACATGTCCTTATTGCATGAAGACATGCTTTTGTTTGGTTGACGTCAAATTCAGGATGTAATACACAAGTAGCTAGCAGATCACTACCATGTCCAATGCTATGTGCCCAGCCTTTTTCTTTAACATAACCACGATAGTCCTGTTCTAATAACAAGTATTCTATACCTACATGAATGGCCTGCAATACGAGCTCACTAGATAAGTTTCTAGTTGTTGCATCCTTATATAAAATTGTAGCTATTACAAGCGCTGAAAATGAGCGAGTAAACACGCTATCTCCTATCGTTTTATCTTCTATATTAAAAAACAGGTACTGTTCACTCATGCACTTTTGTAAAATATATATTGTTTGCTCTTTCGTTACGTAATCTTTCAATATCAGTTTAACGAAACTATTGTAAATAAGATCGTCTCGTATTTCAGGATCAGTATGTCCGATGTTTTCAAGCATTTCTTCTAGTAAAGAATCTAATTGACCATCTTAGAAACGATACGTATCAGTATCCAAAAAATCCCGCATCCTATGAAGGTATGTACCCACCCTAACACCACACATATACAATATTTGTTCTTGTTTTTCCCATTCCGATTTAAATCGTTGACATAACCATATGTAGCAGATAATAATAGAAGGGTTTTTTATATTAAAAAAAACAAGGTCACTAACATGTCGCAACCTTGTTTGTAATTATGTAGGAATATGTAGATTTAAAATATTGGTGAGCCATGGAGGATTCGAACCTCCGACCCTCTGATTAAAAGTCAGATGCTCTACCAACTGAGCTAATGGCTCCTATTCATTGCATTCCAGTTATAATGTCCATTCTAGCCAATTGCTCTATTACATATAGGTTAGAAAAGTCCCTTAAAATAAAAAAATGGCTGGGCCACCAGGATTCGAACCTGGGGTACACGGGATCAAAACCCGATGCCTTACCGCTTGGCTATGGCCCAACAATTTTAAATGGTGGAGGGGGAGAGATTCGAACTCCCGAACCCTGAGGGAGCGGATTTACAGTCCGCCGCGTTTAGCCACTTCGCTACCCCTCCAATAGTATGAACACATACAATAATCTTTATTCATTTTTTTTAAGTGGTGCCGGCCAGAGGACTTGAACCCCCAACCTACTGATTACAAGTCAGTTGCTCTACCAATTGAGCTAGGCCGGCAATGGTGGAGGATGCAGGGCTCGAACCTGCGACCCCTTGCTTGTAAGGCAAGTGCTCTCCCAGCTGAGCTAATCCTCCATGGTGACCCGTACGGGATTCGAACCCGTGTTACCGCCGTGAAAGGGCGGTGTCTTAACCGCTTGACCAACGGGCCAGGATGTTTTCATCTTCCAGTTCCCTTTTCGAAACTGACGAATTTTATTATACCTAGTTCTATATCATTTGTAAAGGGAAAATGTAATTTTTTTTAATTTCTTTTTTAAACCTTGTCAAATCAGCTTTTATCTTGTCAAAATAATGCGCATAGCTAACGGTTTCTTTCAAAACGAGGATTAGGTTATAATAAAAGCATTAAAATACATGTAATGAAGCATTTAAGTGCCATGTACTATTTTCTTTGTGAAAATAATTCCTTATGATAAACTTGAGGCACTTTCATGCTCGATTAAAAAGGATATTGGAGGTACGTTAATGAGTAACTTAGTAGAAGATAAAAATATTGTCATCATGGGCGTTGCCAGCGAACGAAGCATCGCTTGGGGTGTAACGACTTCATTACATAAAGCCGGTGCAAATTTAATTTTCACATACCGTCAAGATAGATCTTACGGTAAGCTAACAAAATTGCTCGAAAAGCATAAAATTGAAGCTAAATGGATTGTCGAATGTGATGTTGCAAGTGATGAAAGTATTACAAATGCATTTGCTACTATTAAAGACAAGGTAGGAGTCATTCACGGTGTTGTGCACTCTGTAGCTTTTGCCAATCGTGATGAGTTAAAGGGAGAATACGCAAATACGTCCAGAGAAGGATTTCTATTAGCACATGAAATTAGCGCTTTTTCATTAGTTGCTGTTACAAAAGCTGCTAAAGAGCTCATGACAGAAGGTGGCAGCATCGTCACACAAACCTATCTCGGTGCAGAAAAAGTCATTCAAAATTACAATATCATGGGCGTCGCCAAAGCTTCCCTTGAAGCAAGCGTCCGTTATCTTGCTGAAGACATGGGCAAATATGATATTCGTGTCAACGCAGTTTCTGCTGGTCCTATCCGCACATTATCCGCCAAAGGGGTTTCCGGATTTAATGAAAAACAAGGGCTTATTGAAGAAAAAGCACCTCTACGAAGAAATGTAGACCAAGATCAAGTGGGAGACGCAACATTATTTTTTATGAGCGAGCTATCACGCGGCGTAACTGGAGAAGTCCTCCATGTGGATTCTGGATATCATATTATTGGTGGCTAATAGGAAATCAAAAATATGAAAAGAGCGGAGTTTTCTTCCCCGCTTCTTTTCATATCCTATCCACTCTATTCCATCTACTTCCATCTACTTAGAAAAATAACGTACATAGTTTGAATTTCCGGTAATATATAACCCAGACTTTAACTTATACATTTTAGATCCATTTACATATAATTCATCATTTACCGTAAACACCTCTCCTTGGTGCACTATTTCGTATTTTGCGTCCCAGTCAGGAGCATTATATACCCATAAACTAGCAGTAATTACTTCTACAAAACTTGCACTTCCTGAAGGGACTCCACTAACGACTAGTACTTGTCCAGGATAAATGATGTCATCGGTAAGGTTATTTAACGCCTGTAACTTGCTAACAGTCATACTATGTGCCTGTGCAATCCCCCATAATGAGTCTCCTGCTTTAACCGTATACGTAGTCCCGCCTCCCTCTGGCTGTAATCCCAAATATGCAGCAATAGCATCTGCTAAAGCTTTTCCAGTAAGGTCCATCGTCGTATTATTGCGCATTTTGACAATATCAATGGTAGAATCCATAAATCCACCTTCAATGAGAATAGCGGGCATTATGGACTCCCGAAGCATATGAAAATTTGCCGATTTTATACCTCGATCACGTAATCCCATCGCCCCGACAATACTTGGATGAATAGCTCTTGCTAAAGCTAATCCACTAGATGACCCCGGATAGTAATACGTCTCTGTTCCTGTCCAAGAACCCCATTGCCCGGTATTCGCATTGTGATGATAGGATATTAAAATATCTGCATCAGCATTATTTGCTACATTCGTTCTTGTCGTTAACGGCACATCTGTATCTCCTGTAGGATCGTCCATCCGTATAACAGTGGTATTCGCATACCTATTTAAATACTTGATAGCCGCAGACACAACTTTATTATTAAATGTCCACTCCCTTTCTCCAGCAGGGCTTCGTTTACCCGGCGTATGCATTCCATGCCCAGCACCAATAGCGATTTTTGCCATTGTAAATTCCTCCTTTTAATATAATGTATTAAAAAGACAGCTTGCCCGATTGGACTAGCCGTCTGTCTATTTGGTAAGGTTTGACCTTTGTAGCACTTCTTTTTGTTGCCTTCCCCTAAGCGTAATATAATTATTTTTAAACCATGTCCACACAGAGACTATAAATGTAACTCCATAAGCAATAACTTCCTCTTCTAACAATGGTATAGGCTGTAAATTGTAATTTACTAAAAACGCATTGATCCAAACTATCGCTAACGCTATTGTTCTAACCACCGTACCTTTATCCATACGTTTACCTCCCTTTCGTTTAAATATATTGTCCAATCAAAATTAACAGTGTAATAAAAGCAAAAAGCCACCCACCCCAAAGGCGGATAGCTTCCAACACCGTAAATTTTCCTTCTGTTTTTGCTTCCATTCTCTCTACCTTTTCTTTCACAACCCCTAGCTCTTCGCGTAAACCATTATATTTCTTAATCATATTTCGTGTCTCTTGCATCTCATGTCGCAAATCTTTAAACTCACCTTGAATAGCCGCAATTTGCTCAAATAATTCTTTATTTGTGTACCATTGAGACATAATTACCTCCTTTCATGATGCAGTAAATATAAAGAAACACCTCGTTTGAGATGCTTTAAAAGCTTCTTTCCATTCTTTTTATTTATTGGCTTTAAGTTCTGCAACTTCTTTTTCTAATGTTTCAACTCTATTTAATAATACCTGGGCAACTTTAGCTACAATTGCATTCATAGACCCTGTATCAAAAGAGTAAAATTCACTCTCGTCTTCTTTTATCACTTCCAATAGTTCTTCTGGAGCGGTTTCAGGAATCAAAACACCATATGATGTTTTATCATCAACCTCCAACTCATCTCCCATATCGTATACATTATTATAAGTTTTATAACTTGCACTCTCTAAAATTCCTTTTGCATCATAAAATGTTAAATCTTCAATGTTTCTATATCTTCTCTCAATTGGTTGCATTGTAGTACACTCCTTTTAAATTATTTATTTTCTCACTTACTCAATTCAAAAAAGGAACACTTTACCTTAAAAGCGAAAAAACAACGCCTATTCAGCGTTTTCCTTTTCCTGCTGTGTATTTGCCTTTAACTCATTGATTTCTTCTTGCTGTGCAGTAATTATTGCCTCGTGATAGGCTTTTTCTTGTGACAGCTGTGCAACTTGATTACTTAATGCATTCACTACATATTGTAAATTAACTTCTTGTTCCATTTTACACTCACCCTTTTAAATTTTTCTCCAATTCATTAACTCGTCTAACTAAATCCTTTGTAACGTTAAGATTGTGGGATATCATTGCATATAGCCTTACAGCTGTTCCCTCTTCACTTAAAATTTCGTCAGGTGCTTCATCTGATACGACTCCATAGCTTTTGAAGGTGTCTATATGACAGACCTTACCATCTTGGTCCTTTCTAATATAGTTATATTTACGCATTCTTAATGCATCTAGAATACGATATGATTCACCAATCGGTAAATCTTGAATATTTCTTTTTTGACTGCGCGTCGATGTTTCATTAATATGAACTGCATTGATTTTCCACAAGTGATAATGTGCTGTTCCTACATAGCCCCAAGCGTTAGTATCAGGTTCAAGACAAGGGTTCTCATGTCCATCTATAGTAGTACGTCCTCGCATTTTAAAATAATGTTTTTGAAAACCATTACTTCGTTCATTTTTCATCACGAACCTGTGCTCTCGCGCATAATAAATCGTATTCATTTTATAATGCGTCCGCAATTCCATTCCTACGCCGTCTGCGCCACTTCCGATGACAAACGTATCATTTACGTTCATTCCTATTCCTGCTGACTTGCTCCCACTGCCTCCAAAGAAGCGAATTGTACTAGGGTCTGATTGCCCTTTTCCTCCTATATCACGGACTCCGATATGAATACGCACATTTCCTTTATTATCAATTGACTCGAATCCTGCATCATCAAGCTGTATGGCCTGTGTCCCATTTTTAACACGTATTAGTACCTTATTTGCATCTATAATACCTGAACTTATTTTGTCAGCACTTAAGCTAGAGATCATTGCATTTGTTACTCTTACGTTGGCTATCTTAGCAAAATCTATTTTGGCGTTACCTGCAATAAGGTCATTGGTAATTACGCCATCCTTAATATAAACTTTCCCGTTTCTAACGACTAAATCACCATCGATGGAAACGCGTTGTGCGTTAATTTTAATCTGTTCGGGGGATTGATTAATACTGGACACTACACCATTCTTGCTTACTTTTGACTCAATACGGTCAGCGTGTTGTTTAATAGTTGATTCTGCTGTACTAACACGCATGGTCATATTATCCATGTCTTTGTTATAAGTAGTTTCCGTTACCTTCCCCTCGATCAAGTCCGCTTGCTGTTTAAACGTGGAGTTAGCCGTACTTTTAAACTTTTCGTAGTCGGTTTTTATTGCCGAAAAATTTTGCTCAACACCTTTTGCTGTTTGCTCAATTTCCGATGCGTAGTGTTCAACAGATTCGATTTTTCTATCGGTGTCTTCGGGTGCTGGCGTCCAATCGGTTGCCTTGTTACCTTTTTCTAATTTTATATTCCTAACATGTATTACACTACCTGTTTGGTCAACGTTATCTCCGTACTCTAGAGCTTTTATAATTAGTAGACTTTTACTCTGCACCTCTCTATCTGGTATTTTCATAGTTGTTTTAATGCGTACCCACTTGCCATTTGTTTCAGGTACAGTAGTAGCAGGAGAATGTCTTTGTTTACCTGGGCTTCTAGTATCAAACGACATCAAAGCATGGGAGTTAGTAAATTCAGCTTTTACATCCATGGATAACGTGAACTCTTCACCTATTGATTTATAAAAGTTTTCGTCAGTTATATGGTCTTCTATAAATGTGTAAGCGTTCCAATAACGAGTATCATTTCCAATTATTTCGATTGTTGTTATACCATCTTTAAACGACTGCCTTACGTTCTCTCTACGGTCAGACCCCGATAGAAATATTTTTTGGCTATTTTTTAATAAATTCCTTCCGCCAACCTGAATATTATTGATTTTAGCTTCAAAATCCTCAGGCGCAGGTGTCCAGTCTGTGGCTTTATTGCCTTTTTCAATTTTTAAAGAGTGGAATTGAATTTCATTATCCCTTTTAAAATCGGAAATCCAAAAATGCATATTATAGTTATCTGCGTTTTCGTTAGTTACCTCATATACACATTCAAATTTAAACCAGTTTGTTGTTATTTTACTTATATTTCTAGATATCATTTTAGAACTATTCCCTAAAACTCTCACATTAAATTCTCTGTTCCCTTTGATATAACCAGAAAACATATATCTTTCTCCAAATGATGTAGCCTTAGGAGCTCTAGATTTAATAGGTAAATAGATAACACCTTCATTCGCTTCACTATCATTGTCTCTAGTAGCTTTAAATGTAGCTACATATCCTGATGGCACAGTTGCATCTTCTGTAATATTTTTTGTTGTGGAAATTTTATAAGGAGATAACGGATATTTGGCACTATCAAGAATAAAATTCCTTCCACCAACCTCTATCTTACCCAGCTCGCCTTTAACATAAGTTGCATCGACTTTACTTCTAATCATATCCGCCTGTTGTTCGATACTAGATTTATTACTGTTGATGTCGGTAATTATACCTTGCTTATCGGTGTTGTAAGTGGTGTTATCAACCTTGCTTGCTATGCCCTCAGCGTTAATCTGTATGGCAGCACTATTTTTATTTATTGTCGTTTCAAGTGTGTCTTTGTCTTGTTGATATTGCGTATTATCAACTTTAGCAGTAATATCTGTTTCTGTTTGACTAATACGAGATTCATGATTTTCCAGATCTGTAACGATGCCATCTTTGTCGGTCTCGTAAGTTGTTTTGGATACCACATTATCAAACTTATTATCTAATTGCTCTACCGTATAAACATCCGCTTTATTCGCTTTTGCAACTAGCCGACCATTCACCCATTCAGCATCTACTTTATTCGCCAAATCCGTAACCAATTGACCGACTTGTTCTTGATAATCTGCTATAGAAATGGCGCCTACATCTGCTGCATTTTTAGGTGCTAATGGCTTCCATGATTCGCTTTCTTCATCCCAATGATAGAGAATATTAGGGTTTTCACTTGTGTTTAACCAGTACTTATATTCACTTGGACTAGGATACTCTTCCCCTTTATAAATCCCGTATTCGATAAAGTCTGGGACAATTTCCTCTAAATCTGACAAATGTAATTGTACCGTTGAAGCACTAACCTGTTCGGAGTACTCGCTTGCTGTTCCATGTGTGTTCACGGCTCTTACTCGAAAATACCATTTTTCGTCTGTATCAGCATCAAAGTTATATGCGCCTACTTTGCCACGGAAAACAAGATTTGTAGAATCTGGGACAAACCCGTTTATTTGACTTGCATAAATCTCGTAAGCTGCTATCGCATAGGTGGATTCAAATGTCCATGACAGCATAATCTTTTTAAATAACCCTGTTGCGGAAACATCTTGTGGCGTATCAGGAACAATATCAGGAAATCTTCCATCCGTAATTGGTCCACCACCAGCATCCCAACTTGCGCTATCCTCTTTTACTTTATCAATGACCCAATCCATATCACGCTCATCTGGATGTAAGTCTAATATATTTCCTAAGACAAGGCTCCCGTCTCTCGGGTTGCCAATATCATATTTCCAAGACATAATTCTTGCTTCCACTAACACCATCGGCTTCATATCTTTGTCCCTAGCAATGCCTGTATCACCTAAGAATACGTGTTCATGTTCGTAATCTGCTATACCATAAAATGTAATGATATCCATTTCGTATTGAACCTTTGGAGCTTTTTCAGTTTGAACTGCCTCCCATGTCTTTACGAGTAGCTTTTCGGGATCTTCCCCGTCATTATCTTCAAATAAGCCAAATCGATGCATGAGCTCACCTGTTTCATGATTGAACACCCCATGGGTTTCCAGTGCTACCGAATCACCAACCCACGCTTGCCCCTTTGGTTTATCCGTGGGATCGCCCTTTTCTTTTACCCACTCTACGTCACGAAAAGTCACTTTCCCAGCGCCTTCCTCACCGGATTGTAAGGATTTCCCTTGACCATATAAAGCTGTTTTCGGATAATATAGAACCGTCCTCGTCAAATTCTTTATATCCTTATCCATTTCAAAACGTTTTCCGGTATCTGAGCCTTTACGCTGAACAATATCAATATAGCGACCGGTTATTTTGTTTCCCGCTACCTCGATGCGATCTACAATTTCACCGCCCCAACGTGATGTTAGCTTTCCTAAACAATCGTAGGCATTTTGATAGGAAAAGCTGATGTCATATAACCCTAAATCAGCTACATTACCGACTTTCCAGCGGGAATACTGTAAAATAATACCTAGCACAGCTTCAGCGGATTTATTTACCGTTTCACCATCCGTCACAATAACATCTGTTAATTCTTGCATCGCCGGCATACATTGGATGACCTTTTCCGGAGCTTCTCCGTCGATATCATCCACTTCACGAATGGTAAATAAACGAAGGTTTCCTTTTAAATCCTTAAACGCAACTTGGTTTCCACCTACGAAATAGGCAGCATCCTTATCGGACATAGGAAAAGTAATCGAAAAAGAGACGGGCTTTTCAACCGTCTCTTCAAAAATGGCCTCCACATAGTGGTTAGTGATGGCTAATAGCTCATCATACTTATTAAAAATGAAAATCCTTTCTTTCATCTCTACAACCACCTTTCCGTATACGTTACTTCTAATTGCATGGCAGGAATTGTTTTTATTTCATTTTTCCCTGGTCTTAATTGAAAGAAATCTGCATAGACAAGATCAATAGCCTCCATTTGTAACTGCCCATTAATCCATACCTTTTGTTTTGAAAAATCTACCGTCACCACATCATTCACTTTAAATGGATGGTGCAGGCGTAATTTTTCATCAGCTAAGCTGTATTCTACATACGGTATTCCTTCTTTTAAAACAGATGTAATCATAGGCGACGCGGGAGCGGTTCCATTCACATATACTTCATTTTTTTGTGCCATCTCGATCCAACGCATTATGCTTCACCCTCAGGCGGTGTTCCTTGTTGAGCTTCTAGCGCTGTGATCCTCTCTTTAATCACTTCTATTTCATTTAAAATTGCTGTAATATTCGCTTGATTTTCTTGTCCAACCGTTGCATTATTGCCAATACTTTCGTGAATCGATAAAATATCTTCGCCTAACGCTGTGATATCTGCTTTATTTTCCGTTATACTTCCCGTGTTCAGTTCAATACTTTCTCCGTGTTTCTCTAGCGATTTTTGATGGTTGGTTACTTTTGCATCCATCGCTGTTACATCGTTTTGTAATGTCGTCACATGTTCATGCACGTCATTTAAACTCGTTTGTAAAGCTTCATCCTTATTTTGTAGCCGTTCTACTTCTGCATCAATTTTATCTGCATTTTGCGCAAAGTTAGCAATAGAAACATCAATTTTATCTGTTATTTCTGGCTTTACCAATTGCAAATTTGGTGTACTAGTTGCCAATAAAATCACCCCACTTGTTATTTTTGTATGCTTCCCACGTATATTTTTTCAACGCAATCGATTTGTATGTTTCCCCGTATTTAAAAGGATCGGAGCATAAAAACACGAGCTCAGCTACTATGCTATTCGCCGTTTCTTCTGGAACATCATTTGCCGATAAAGTCGCATAAAAAAAAGCCGCTTCATCGGTAAAAGCTAACTTCTTTTGTGATTCTTGCAATAAATTATTTAGTTGGTTGTACCGCTTTCTGAACCCTTCCTTTGTTTGATCGGTTAGCTTATATTTGACCGTAATTTCTTTCGCATTCCATGTCGGTTCATTTGCTTCTAACACCCCGTGCATTCCTGGTACGTCCACTGTCGAAATTCGTTGTTCCAGATTGCTTCTCCCAGAAATGACCAATGTGGTAAAATCCCCTGATTGATCAGATAAGTCATGATCTAAATTAACTCCATTAAATATCGTCTGCAATCGCGAGGCTCTTTCACTGTTGTCATCCGCTTCCTTCGTTACTGTATCTACAAACGTATACATCCTACACCTCCTACCAACTCTGCTGTCTTGTTAGATTGGATTTTCTTGTTTGTGCATTCGTAATATCTTCTACAAACGCACTAAATTGCTGCTTGCCAATAGAAACATGGACTACTGCAGGCTGTTTTTGTGCGCTCCATTCATTTAAAAACGGTTGCGATGGTTGAACGTTCACTGCTTGATGAAGACTACGAACCTCTCCAGCTATACGTGGTAATGTAAACTGCGGGTTAAAGGAATCCTGTACTTGATCCGATACCGCACTTGCTGCAGTAACAACATTTTTTGCCATTTGCTGAATCCCCATAGCAAATCCCGCCATCGTGTCATCGCCAATATCTCGAAATAAACGGGATGGTGATTTAATGCCTAAAAATTTCAACACACCACCGACAGCATCTTTGGCAGCATTTAACACAGCATCGCCTACCTTAGAAGCATTATCTGCAATACCTTGTATCAAGCCCATAATTAAATCTTTTCCTGCTGACACCATGTTGCTAGCAAACTCCATTACCTTTCCAGGCATTTTACCAATTTGCGTTCCTACTTCTGTTACAGCTTCGGTGAGCTTTGATCGTATCGCTTGAAACACTTCCTGGAATTTTTGTCGCACTGCAGTTACAATCGCCTGTGCTTTTTCTACAGCGCTCGATACCATCGTTAAAAATCCTTGTACGACAGCATCTTTCGCACTACCAATTAAGGAAGCAATGGTTTCCTTCACTTGCGTAAATTTTGTTTTTATCGTTTGCCAAATGGTACTAGTCATGGTGGAAACAAATTCCTTCATTATATTCCAGATGTTCATAAACGTGGACTTAATCGTTTCCCAGGCCCCAGACCAATCTCCAGTAATTAGTTGCATCACTGTTCGAATAATGCCCATCACTAACTCCATAGCTATTTTTATCGTTGTTTTTATGATGTTCCAAACTAATTTAATTTGTGTTGAAATGAGTGTCCAAGCCGCGATTAAAAATGGCTTTATGATATTCATCACTGTCATAATAACCGTCTTAATTGCTCCCCAGACAGATTGGAATATTTGTAAAAGCAATGCCTGGTTTTCCGTCCACCACGTTGTCAATGATCCCCAAAGTGTCATAACAAACGTGACAATTTCCTGAACCACCGGCATCATAAATGCACGGATCGATTCCCACACACTCATGACAATATCTCGAAACGTTTGACTATTCGTCCATAAATAAGCAAACCCTACCGCCAGTAAAGTCACTAACGTTATTATTAAGGCGAGGGGATTGGCAGCTAAAATAGAAAATAAGCTCATGACTCCTTCCTTCAATGCCAACATAGTTGGTAAAAAATTCGTCATCACGGAATTAATTGTTTCAAACAAAACAGGCATACCGCTTAATATCCCCATAAACGGGTCTAGTACAGCCTGAACTTGAGCAATTCCTTCTGTCATTCCTGGGATAAACCCTAACGATTCCTGCATTTCTCCCAGCTTCGTAACGACAGGGTCTACCTTCTCTTGCAACGTTTTAAACGCATCCCCGGCTTCATTTAATCCTTCTGCTTGTACTTTAAAGCCTTGCATAAACCGCCCCGGCTCATTCGATCCTTCCGCCATAAGGCACCTCCTTTTCCGTATTCACCTGTTTAGCAATAGCTGCTAAACGTTTCATTTTATCACTCACCCGCTTAGGCTTGGTTACTTCCTTCAAATGTTTTTCATAATCAAAGAAATCTTTAAATCGCTTGTAAATAGGTACTTGCTTTTTACCTTGTTCTTTTGTTAGTGTGACTTGGTGATTAATCCATGCTTGCTTATACATCTTGTATTCCTTATCTACTTGCTGCAATCGAAATGCACGTATTCGTAAAGCATACTCCCCTAACGTGAGCACTTCAATATCTTTCAGTTTTGTAAACGCTAAAAAGCGGAAACAGTTAATAATGATATCCTCATATGCTTCTTTTGAGGTTATGCTTTCTTGTGATTGGTTGTTGCTTGCATTTGTTTGATCGTGTCCTTCATGACTGGTGACTTCCCCAATGCATCCTTTAACGCTGTAAATAATTCCTCAAGCCCGTCATTTTCTAAAGCATACTGTTCAATAGCTTTTTCGATTTGACTGTTACTTGGGGTTGTATCCAAATAGGAAATAGCTGCTCTAATAACCGCATGAATAGCAACTGGATTCCATTGCTGCAAATTCATAAACGCCATGTTCACACCCATTCCAAATTTCATCCCTTGATAATCCACTTCATACACTTTGTCCAGTTCACGAATAAATTTTATACCAAATTTCAATTCATACACTTTTTCATTAATAGTAAATTCCATGTCTCTTCAACCTCCAAAATTTAAATATAGTAACCAATGAATATAGCTGTATTCATTGGTTACTTGAACTAAGGCTCGGGGCGCCCGGTTAGCAACGTAGCGAGTGGAACGAAACGACTAAAGTTTTAGGAATCATGGTGAGACGGTGTTGACGAACCATTGATGACTTATCGTAAGGCGATTCGTGAAGTCGCCTAGTTGCTGGGCGCTGGAGCCGGACGTGGCTAAATAACTTAGTTAGTTTATCCACAGCTGCAAAATTTTATAATTTCCTAGACAACAAAAAACTTGGCTTGTCACCAATTTCTTACGGTGGAAGCCGTAGTTTTACTTACTATAAACCCTTAAAACTCTAAACATTTATATAGTGTAAAAAATCGTCAGCTTATTCTTACCCACGATAATTACATACTTATTTCTCACATAAAATTTTTACGTCAATTCATCATGCAAATTTTATACAAGATCGATTACATTTACATAAATAGGATCAGCAAGATTTATTAACCCTCAACAGGAGCTTCCGCTTTTGTATCTTGGAATGCATATTGAACTGCTGCTTGCTGCTCCTCTGTGAGTGTTGCTTCACCAAATTGTGGCTCCAGTTCTACGGTGAAGTTAGCTGAAATGGCAGCATTTTCTTCTGCACTAGCTGGATCTTCCCATGAATCTAAATAGCCTTGAGCATAAATAGCTGGAAATTTATTGTCAGCTGTTTTTAGTTCTTCATCTACAGTTACTTCCCATAACTCCAGCTTTTGTCCATGAATGACTGACTGTCGAAGCATGTTTGCAACTGGATCATCCATTGCTTGAATAGCTTCAATAGCCACTTCTGATTCCAATCCTCCGACATTAATGAGAGAACCGTCTTTCGTAATAATTCTTTCTAATTCACGAGAATAACTAAACGTATGCTCGGTTTGAAATACTAATTTAGCTGCTTCTTCTCCTTGATTCTCCAATAAACGGAATAATAAAATCTTGTTTTTACCTGCTTGCATTTTCTTTTGTGTATCTGTCATTTTCATGACCTCCTAATTATAATTTTTGATTGCTTATGCTATGGACCGACTGCAACGAAACAACTTATTTATCTCCTATACCATTTGCGAACACCTCCTTAAAGCAAACTAAAAAAGCCTTACATACCGTTCATCATGTGGGGAAGAAGACTTCTTAGATAAACGTGGCTTCCCGCCAAATCTTGATGGCGGAAAAACGTGCTTCTATTTTATTTAGTTTAACGTCATTTCGGACAATTTCCCTAAATTCAAACATCCGAATCAATTGCACATTAATCATTTTTAGATCGTATGTTCGGTAAACCTAGTATACAATAGCTTGTTTTGTGTTGTCATCTACTGAGAAGACTGTGTAAACTGTAACATCCTATCTACAATCGTCTCTTTTATCTTATAGATATGTTTTCTGGAAAGACCCATATGTTTACTAATTGCACTTATTGTCATACCATCCAGCATACATTCTAAAACAGCAATTTCTCTCGGTTCCTCTATTGCAGATAATCTTCCTTGAATAAACAATACCTTTTTCTCTAATTTAGCTAACCAACTGCTTTTTTTATCTCGTCGTATAACTTCTTTACCAACAGGGTCATTTATGGCTCCCTTTGCTCTCGGTAACGTAGCTTCCACTCCTGATGCTGCAACAAGTTTCGAGCCGATATCTTCTTCCAACATCATTCGTTGACGCTTTATTTCTCTAATCATCCAGCTATAATCTTTTATTGCTCTCTCTAACTGTTCCTTGTTCATGAAAACCAGCCCCCTTGCTAAATAATTCCTCTACGTATCTACTTCTTATTATTGGAGCCAAAACACCTGCCCTTTGGTCTTTTCGGTATTCACTTATCACCCATCGAATACAATTTTGTTCATCAAATGACATGTTTTTCTGTTTCATTCCTTCCCTCCTTGTATTCCATAATTTAACTAAAGAACATTTGTTCCTATCATACATTTCTAAAACAGAAATGTCAAATTGTGTTCTTGCTATTTAAGAAATTATTGTTTGTTAACTCGTTTAAATAATGGTATGATGAAATTGCTTAGAAAAAATTGGCTTATCGAAAAAATCTAGTCTTTCTTATACGATAAACCTTAGAAATAAAAAAACTTTCCATAAATTAGAATTTTATTTTCATGGTAGATAATTCGTCCGATGCGAGTGATGATCGTTTCCTATCATGCAAAAATTGAAAGTGGTGTTGGCATTGAATGTGGGTAAGAGAATTGTTCAATTGAGAGAGAGACAAGGTTGGAGTCAGCGCGATCTTGCGAAACAATTAGACATAAACGTTAGTGTGATGAATCGGATCGAATCGGGAGAAAGACCGATAAAAGACCATGAATTAGATAAGCTTGCTACTGCTTTGCAAGTTACTTCTGATTATTTACTAGGACGATCTAATAATCCGAATTTAACAGAAGAGGAAGCGTTTGTAGCTTTTCGTAATGACCCTTCCCTAGAAAGATGGTATAAAGAATTACCAAACAATAAAGAAGAAGATCTTAAACGACTGAAGAGGATATGGGAAGCTTTTAAAGAAGAAGAATAAACGTTTATTAGTGTATACGTCTATACACTATTTATTTTTATTCTCACAAGAACAAATGTTCGTTTTCGTTAAGGGGGTATTTGATGTATCTTTCTCGAACAGAAGATTATATTCAGCAGTTTCTTCTGGAACGTCATATTCGTAAACCAAAAGATTTAACAATCGAAAATATTGCCTCTTCGCTCGATGTATCTGTCTATTATTGGGAATATAGCAGTGAATGTGTATATGTAAATGAGAAATGCCTGATTTTTATAAATTATAACCGAAGTCCACAGGAACAATGGCAGGAATTTGGGCATGAAATAGCTCATTACCTTTGGCATGCTGGTCGCCAAGAATTTCTACCCACACTTTTTACAGAATTACAAGAATGGCAAGCAAATTATTTTAGTTACCATTTATGTGTTCCTACATTTATGTTACAACGCTTAAAACCAAAAATAACACCTAACATGATCGTAAATACTTTTCAAGTAGAATACCATTTTGCTTGTAAACGCTTAGAGATGTATCAAAGCAAACAGCTTGTTTCTATCTAATAGAGGTCATCTCTGATTTTTCTTTATGGTTACAAGCAGTCATGCGTATAGAAACCAAATTAAAAAGCAAATTTTATTTCAATAGAAAGTTTTCATTAGACGCAGGTGCGATTAACAAAGTAAAATCACTTTTTCGCACCTGCAGTTGGTTAATGACTCTGTACCTCCTCCATTTTTGACTTAAATTTCATCTTTGAAGTTCGCATTATACTATTTTTGAACAGTTAACTGTTTATTTCGCATTTCTTTTGCAGCTTGCACCATAACTTTCAAAGCGTCTATGGTTTCATCTTCTTTTCTTGTTTTCAAACCGCAATCTGGGTTAATCCAAAATTGATTAGGTGAGATCGTTTGTAATGCACGGTTCATATTTTGTTTGATTTCATAAACAGATGGAATTCTGGGACTATGGATATCATAAACACCTAAACCAATTTCTTTTTGGTACGTATTTTCTTCAAAGATGGAGACGATCTCACCGTGACTTCGTGACGTTTCAATTGAAATGACATCCGCATCAAGATCATCGATACAATCAAAAACATCTTCAAAATTGGAATAGCACATATGTGTATGAATTTGTGTTTCGGGACTAGCCGTTGCCGTTGCAAGACGAAAGACAAGTGACGATTGTTTTAAATATTCCTCCCACTTTGCTCGATTAAGCGGCAACCCTTCACGTAAAGCTGGTTCATCTACTTGAATAATCGTTATGCCCTTTGCCTCTAAAGACTCTATTTCCTTTTGCAATCCTAATGCAATTTGTTTCATAATTTCATAGCGTGGTGCTGCATCATGGACAAAAGACCAATTTAAAATGGTTACTGGCCCTGTTAGCATTCCCTTAACCGGACGTTCTGTTAACGACTGTGCGTAAGCGCTCTCCTTCACCGTTATTGGTTTATCCCAAGACACATCTCCAAAAATCAAAGGTGGTTTGACACATCGTGATCCATACGACTGCACCCAGCCAAACTCTGTCACAGTGAAGCCATTCATTTTTTCCCCAAAATATTCAACCATGTCATTTCGCTCAAATTCACCATGAACAAGAACATCGATATCAAGTTCTTCCTGAATTGTGATCCACCGTTTCATTTGCTTCTTCACAAACTGTTCATACGCATGATCCGTAATCTCACCTTTTCTCCATTTGGTACGCGTTCTTTTTACTTCAGGCGTTTGCGGCAAACTGCCTATTGTCGTTGTCGGCAGTAATGGCAATTGCAAACGCCGCTTTTGCTTTTCTATTCTTTCTGCAAAAGGTATGGATCGTTGTGCATCGTCAGTTGTTAAATGAGCTACTTTTTTCCTTACTTCATCATTGGATTGATACGTCTCTATTAATTGTTTAATTGCCTCATTCGCTTGATTTAAATCATCTTGAACGGAAACCATACCATGATTCAGACCTTTCGCTAATGTAACTGCTTCATCAAGCTTCTCATCAGCAAATGAAAGTCCGTCATAAATGACATTATCCAGCTTTTGTTCTAATGTTTTTGTTACCGGAACATGCAAGAGGGAACAAGATGGTTGAATAATAAGCTGATCATGATGAACTAGCTGTCTAATCTCTTCCATCAGCGTGCGCTTTTCTGCTAAATTAGCTCGCCAAACATTACGTCCATTAATAATTCCTGCTGCTAGCACCTTACCCTTGGGAAATCCATACGTTTTTAATAATTCTAAAGAATCTCCGTGAACAAAATCGATACCAATCGCTTTTACTGGTAGATTCACTATTTTTTCATAAGCAGTTATTTTTTCAAAATACGTTTGTAAAATAATCTTCGCACGAGGTACGTGTTTAGCAAAAGCCTGATACACTTTTTCAACTACTGCGATTTCTTCTTTCGATAATTGCGTTACTAAGATTGGCTCATCTATCTGAATCCAAGATGCCCCCGCTTCGACAAGTTCTTGTAAGACCTGGACATATAATGGTACAAATGTCTCCACAATTGTTGAAAACTCCTGCTCGTCATAACCCTTTGCCAGTTTTACAAATGTTACGGGGCCTAAAAGGACAGGCTTTCCATCAATATCTAGTTTTTCTTTAGCTTCTTGATAAAAAGTTAAAGCACGGTTCTCTACTAATGAAGGTGTGACATCATCTAATTCCGGAACAATATAATGGTAATTTGTGTTAAACCATTTCGTCATTTCAGAAGCGACGGTCCCACCTGTTCCACGTGCAATAGCGAAGTACGTGTGCTTATCTACTTTTCCACCAGTATAGTTAAAACGTTTCGGTACGATTCCAAACGTAACGGCTGTATCTAAAACATGGTCATATAAGGAAAAGTCATTTACCGGGATTAGATCGATTCCTTTTTCTTGTTGTTTTTTCAAATTACGTAAACGGATTTCTGTTGTTTTTTCAAATAATTCCGTCTCGGAAATAACTCCACTCCAAAAATTTTCTAGTGTTCTTTTCCACTCTCGATTTTCTCCAATTCTCGGATAACCAATATTCGAACTCTTTATTTTTGACATATATACTCCTCCATTTTTTATATGTGATCGAAAATCATGATTATTCACATTCTCTCTTGGGTTCTCAGGTTCTAGGATAGGTTAATGCATTTATTCTAAACGACTATTCTTTAGAATTTGATTTGTACTTACCCTTAAATCCTAAATTAATGTGAGGATAAGCTTGCTTTCACTCGCATAGAATTTGTTTTTTGATGAATATAGTTAACTAATTCGACGATCATATCATAGCGCATAAACGGAGTGATAAGATATATCCCGTAAAAATGTTCTAAAGCTGTATCAAGTAGCT
The DNA here is from genome assembly GCF_900166595.1 of Virgibacillus dokdonensis. Classification (NCBI taxonomy): domain Bacteria; kingdom Bacillati; phylum Bacillota; class Bacilli; order Caryophanales; family Bacillaceae; genus Virgibacillus; species Virgibacillus dokdonensis. The sequence continues at coordinate 3,925,817 of NZ_LT745763.1, forward strand.
CTTTCGAAATAGCTATACTTTCTTTTGTTGATTGTGCTCGATTTCCTTCTGCTGCTTTCATACGAGATCGAGCTTCATCTGTAAGCTTTATCCCCGGTACTTCATGGTGTAAAAATTCAGCATTCTTTGTAGACGTTAATGGCATAATTCCAATAAAAATCGGAGTATCTATATGTGAGGTCGCTTGTTTCAAAGCAATTATTTTATCTTTGCTATACATGGGTTGTGTCATGATGTAATCAGCACCACTTGCGATCTTTCTCTCCAATCGAGCAATCGCCTTTTCTACATTATTCACATTTGGACTAAAAGCTGCTCCTACGGTAAATGCAGTATGTTCTCTTAGAGAATGCCCAGAAAATGACATGCCTTGATTTCCTTTTTTAATTCGTTCAATTAATTTAAATGAATTCACATCAAACACGGATGTTGCTCCTGGAAAACTGCCAATTTTAGTTGGGTCGCCAGTTATTGCTAAAATTTCATGAATTCCTAAAATGTGCAATCCCATTAAATGCGACTGTAAGCCAATTAAATTACGGTCTCGGCAAGCTATATGGACTAACGGTTTGATTCCTTGCTCTTTAATAATCGTTGCAATAGCTGTATTACATATTCGCGGTGTTGCAAGCGAATTATCGGCAAGTGTTACTGCATCGATTCCAGCTTCTTTCAATGCTTGTATTCCCTGGTGGTATTCTGTCATATCTAAATGTTTGGGAGCATCTAATTCAACAATAATGGTATGTCGTTCTTTTGCTAATTCTGCCAGCGATTTTTCTTTTCGTTTCCTTTTTAACATCACCCTATCCTGCTTTGGAAAGTCTACCACTTTTTCAGTAATAGGATTAGTAGCATTCAAGCCCTCAGCTAATGCTTTAATATGGTTAGGTGTTGTTCCGCAACACCCTCCTACTAAACGAACTCCTTGCTCTCTTAATTGGCTGGCACACTCCCTAAAATAATCCGGTTCATTTTCGTAATAAAGTACACCATCGCGATAAGCAGGTAAGCTTGCATTTGGGTAAGCAGCTAAAAAAGCCCTTTTCGGTATAGGAACCGATTGTAAAGAGGTGATTATTTGCGACGGACCAAAACGACAGTTCACGCCAACGAGATCAGCACCTAAAGCTTCCAGTTGTTGTAATGCTTCAGCCAACGGTGTTCCATTTTCCAAAATCCCCGGAACATGCATCGATACATTTGCAATAATAGGGATTTTCGTTTCCTCCCGAGCAATTTCCAACACCATCTTTAATTCATCGAGATTATAATAAGTTTCTAAAATGAGCCCATCTACTCCCTCCAAAAGCAAACAATATAATTGTTCTCGGAAGCTTCGCTTAATTTCCTCTTTTGTTTCGTTTAAAGCTTGAACGCCATGAATACCGCCAATCCCCCCTACAATGGATACTCCTTTTTGCCGAGCTTCCTTTGCAATTTGCACAGCCTTTTGGTTGATCCTTTTCACCTGATCCTCCAACCCATATCGTGCTAATTTAATATAATTTGCACCATATGTATTTGTTTGAATGACTGTTGCTCCAGCATGAATATACGCTTCATGTACTTGTTGAACTTGATTTGGATGGGTTATGTTTAATTGTTCAAAACTTTGATCGATTCCATAGGAATAAAGCATCGTTCCCATAGCACCATCGGCAATTAAAATTTGATTTTGTAATTGTTGTAATAAGCTCATGTCGGTTTCTCCTCCTTTGCATCAAATCATCTGCTCATACTCATGATAGGTCTTACTAACAGTTCATGCGGAAAAATGGTTTTAACATAGTAAAAGGCATCTTTCACCTTATTAAATAATCGAAAAGGTAAAAGATGCCTTTAGTTGTCTAATCGGCATGTGCTTTATTTGGAATTTTGTAACGAATGATTGTTATTCATATTCGCAAACCGCTTTTTCTCCGTTATGTCAATTTGTGTAACCCTTCCAGCGTGTACAGTAATGACTACAGAACCGAAATCAATTGCATCTAAGCTTTTTCTTACATACTCCCATTGTACTTCATTCAATTTACCCATTTTCCCATCTTCCCTTCTCATGTTATTCAAAGTACAAGTAACCAAACTGGAACTTGTAAAAGCCTAGTGCCCTTGGAAGAAAAGCGCCTGTTCATAACAAAAAACCTCTTCCTTTTGATAAATAAGAAGAGGTGGATTATTTTATAAGTCTATCGCTCTTCTTATCTTTCAGGCATAATGCTTGCTGGAATTGGCACAGTACTTCAACAAAGTCTGTTGCCGAGGTTTCGCTGGGCCAGTCCCTCCACCTCTCTGGATAAGAAATCATCTAATATTAAATTTGTTTAATACTCTACACCGAAAGTGTATTATTGTCAATAATTTATTTATAAAATTTTTGCAAATATTAATACAAATAGGTTTTATACATACATTCTCGAAGCGCTTTTCAGACTTATTCATAGTTGTTCAATAGGATTAAACCTAATTCCATTAGCTGTCGAGCACACTTGTTTGAATATATATTAGATTTTTATGATTCCTTAACACCACCCACAAATTGACTTTTTTTGTTAGATTTTAAATCGTTAATGATAATTAGATTTAACTATCGTATAATGACCATATGAAGGTTGTGATAATTTACTTAATTTCTGTTTCACAAATACAAATGGAAGCAAATTTTTCTTTGATTCCTAGTCTCTCATGGACTAGGATACATGGTTCTAAAAATTTTCTAGGAAGCAGGTGAGTTTGATGTATACTGAAAAAGTATTGTCGTTAAGAAATTTATCCATGAGTTATGGAAGTAAAAGCGTATTAAATAACATTAATCTCGATGTATATGCTGGACAAATCATTGGGTATATTGGGCCTAACGGTGCGGGAAAGAGTACTACACTTAAAATCATGCTCGGGTTAATAGAAGAATATAGTGGGACGGTAGAACTTTTTGGAGTAGATATTGCTACAAGTGATTACTCCTACAAACGTAAAATTGGTTATGTCCCAGAAAATGCAGAGATCTATGATAATTTAACAGCTAATGAATATTTGACATTTATCGGTGAGCTTTACGGCATGGATAAAAATAAAGCGGCTGCTAAAGCTAAAAGCCTTATGCAACAATTTGACATGGAAGATGTTTTACATACACGTATTTCTTCTTTTTCTAAAGGAATGCGGCAAAAAGTATTACTTATTTCAAGCCTATTGCATAATCCCGATCTGATCTTTTTAGACGAACCACTAAATGGGCTTGATGCTAATAGTGTCATCATCATTAAAGACATCTTGGAACAGCTTGTTGCAGAAGGAAAGACCATTTTTTATTCCTCACATATTATGGAGGTTGTAGAAAAGATTAGCAATCGCATCGTCCTGCTTAAGGATGGAGAAATTGCAGCAGATGGTACATTTGAAGAATTGCGCGAACAAAATAAGCAAGGCTCTTTAGAAAGTATTTTCAACCAGATAACAGGATTTGATGAACATAAACAAACCGCAGAGAAGTTTGTTCAAATTGTAACTGATGGTGATAATCATGAGTAAATTCTCTTTAAAAATCCTTGATCTGCTACAACCTTTTTTCCATATGCTACGTATTGATTATCACATGATGCGTAAAATTCTTGAGACGAAGCTTACGATGGATGAGCGCAGAATACCGACAGTATTTGCTTCAAATGTATCAAATAAAAAAAAGGATAGCAATCAGTTTGTAAAATCATTATTTATTTATGTATTATACGGGGTCATGCTCGTTCCTTTTTTATTTTTTGGAGATAATTATATCTTCCAAATCAGCCTCATCTTTGGTATTTCCATGTTCATTTTAATGACATCCATGGTGTCTGATTTTTCCGCAGTACTTCTAGATGTTCGCGACAAAACAGTTCTCCATACGAAACCGATTGATTCGAGAACCATTAGCGCAGCAAAAATCACCCATGTTGCAATTTATATGAGTATGTTAACAGGCGCGTTTATTATCATTCCAGCTATCGTTATGTTATTTGTACATGGAATCGGTTATTTAATGCTTTTTTTAGTAGAAATTATTTTGTTAATACTGTTCATCATGACCATCACAGCACTCATATACATTTTTATTTTACGTTTTTTCAGTGGGGAGAAATTAAAGGATATTATTAACTATGTGCAAATCCTATTATCCGTAGGTATTGTTATCGGTTACCAAATTGTCGCTCGAGCTTTTGAAATAGTTGATTTTAATTATATATATAATTTCAATTGGTGGAATGTTTTTATTCCTCCTATGTGGTTCGGCGCACCTTTTGAATTTATACTAAATGGCGATACGTCCTTTGGGATAGTGATCCTTTCTTCTTTAGCAGTCATCGGACCAGTTATTTCGGTTATGTTATATTATAAATTAATGCCGGCGTTTGAGCGTAATTTGCAAAAACTTATGGACAGTACAGAGAAATCTAAACCGAAACGATGGAATATGAACGCTATGTGGGAGCATTTATTTTTTAGAAACAAAGAGGAACGGCAATTTTTCCGGTTTTCGTCCCTTATTATGGCAAGAGAACGTGATTTTAAGCTAAAGGTGTATCCAACCTTAGGATTATCTCTTGTTTTTCCGTTTATTTTCCAATTCAACTATTTAAATCTACATTCAATTGAGCAACTTTCTCGTAGTAATATGTATTTCACCATTTATTTTTGTATGATGTTTATTGGCCTTGTAGTAATGATGCTCCAATTTTCTAGCAAATATAAAGCTGCATGGGTTTTTCAAATTACACCAATCGTTCATCATTCTTCTATTTACAGTGGCACTCTAAAAGCGTTTATTATTAAATTGTTTTTACCACTTTATTTATTATTATCGATCGTTTTTTTATTTATATTCTCTATACGAATTCTTCCTGACCTTGCGATTGTCCTTATAACAGCTATTCTACACACATTAATCAGTTATAAGGTTCTAAACAATCGTAAGTATCCATTTTCAGAAGTATTTGAGTCGACACAGCAAAGTGGATCTACGATGAAATCGTTCCTACTCATGTTTGTAGTTGGTTTATTTTTCTTAGTGCATCTATTTTTTTCCAAAATAATTTACGGTGTGTATTTATATCTAGTGATTTTAGTAGTTACTACCATTATATCTTGGAGAATCGTCTTTAAAATGAAATAAGCTGGACTATTGAATATATACCTTTTAGAATTCCCCCATCTTCTAAAAAGATGGGGGAATTGAATAGAGTAGTCGTGTGGCCTTCATAAATTATTTCCAACCAAAAATAAAACATGTCCAAGCTCATAGCAACAATAAAGCGTCTGCATTTAATATATCAATTTGTTTTTGATTCTTTTTTTTGATATAATCTTTGTCTTCGAAATCCTTTAGTACTCTGCTTACAGTTTCAGGTGTTGTCCCAATGTAAGAGGCTACCTCTTTATAATTCATTGGCAAATCAATTCGATTACTTTTGGTTTCCATATTTTCAACAAGAAATAAAGCTAACCTTGCATCTACCGACTCCGTAGCAAAACGAGTTGCTTGCATCTCTGATTGCTCCAGCCTATGAGCAAATTCTTCTAGTATTTTTAAAGAAATCGAAGGGTAATCTATTATTAATTTTTGTATAATGGAACGACTAATTATACAAACCTTTGTGTGTGCCAGGGCTTCGGCATAGGCTTCGTGAACCGTATCTTTAAAAATAGCCAATTCCCCTGTGAAATCGCCAGGTTGTAAAATCCGAACGATCTGCTCTTTTCCCTCATCAGACAACCGATAAATTTTTATCTTACCTGCATGTGTAATATACAACGATTTAGCTTTATCACCTGCACGGTATATGGTCTCCCCTCGGTTAAATGTAACAGCATGAACATGGTCCATGACTTCTTCCATTTGCGGTTGATCTAAATGGTTAAAGATAGGTACCATAGCTACACAATTAGGATGAGAATGCTTGTTACAAGTACCTCGTTTAATTGGTTTTCCTTTAGAAAACATATAAATCTCCTTTCTATAAATTGTCAAAAAGTATGCAGATTACTGGTTCAAATTAGTTTGTTTTCTTTTTCAACAAACATTTTCAAAAATCATTAACTTCGCTTTCGCAAATCGGTATTCATAAATTTATCTTTATAGATATCTTGGTCTTATTTTTGATGCATATCTGTATGAAACTTAATAAGACGCATTCCATTTAATATAACTAACATTACACTAGCTTCGTGAATAAACATACCGGAAGCTAGATGAACAGAACCATTTAATACACCAACTAGCAAAAAGGCTACTGTCCCTATTGCAATCCACGTATTTTGCTTCATACTACGAACTGTCGCTTTTGCTAATGCATAAGCATGAGAAAATTGAGCCAGTTTACTTGCCATAAGCACAACATCAGCTGTCTCCATAGATATATCTGTTCCGCCATCTCCCATAGCTAAGCCAATATCAGCTGTCGCAATCGCTGGTGCGTCATTAATCCCATCCCCTACCATCGCAACATAATATCCAGATTGTTTTAATTGCTTTATATAGTCTACCTTAGCTTCCGGTAATAATTCGGCATGATAACTATCTAAATGTAAATTTCTTGCTACTAGAGCAGCCATATGGGAATTATCCCCCGTAAGCATGGTCATTTTACGAATACCGCTTTTTCTCATGTTTTGCAAAGCATCTAAAGCATCTTCCCTAATTTGATCAGCGATGGATACAGCACCTGCTATTTTTTGATTTATAGCTGCCAAAATAACGGTGTTACCTCTTTTCTCTTGCGTTTCCTTATATTGAAGCATTTCTTGAGATAAAATAATGTCTTCCTGCATCATAAGACTTTTATTACCTATAATTAGCTCCTGTCCCCCTACCTCTGCTTTTATCCCTTTTCCTTTTACAATCTGTCCGTTCTTTACATTTTCATAAAGCGGTAACCTTCGTTCATTTGCTTCTTTAACAATGGTTTTCCCTAGATGGTGTTCAGAAATCACTTCTGCTTCGGCTATGATTTGCAGTAACCCATTTTCTTTTAAATGGTGATCCCACACTTTAATTGCAGTTATCTCTGGTTTCCCTTTAGTTAATGTTCCAGTCTTGTCAAAAACAATTGTATCTACTTTGGCTAAGCGTTCCATTACTTCGCCACCTTTAACAAGCACCCCGTTTTTTGCTCCATTTCCGATTCCTGCTACATTGGAAACTGGAGCACCAATAACAAGCGCACCTGGACAGGCAATAACTAAAAATGTGATTGCCATATGAAGGTCTTGCACGATAATATACACCAGTATGGAAAGAGCAACAACAAATGGTGTATAAATCTGTGAAAATTTGTTTAAAAATTTTTCTGTATTTGACTTGCCGTCCTGCGCTTCTTCTACTAATTCAATAATCTTTGCAAACGTTGTGTCATCTCCGACCTTTTCAGCAATCAATTCGATGTATCCCTGATCAACAATGGATCCACAAAAGATATCATCATTCCTTCGCTTGTAAGCTGGTATAGATTCACCTGTCACTGTAGACTCATTGATTTGAGCCCTGCCTTTGATTATTTTTCCATCTACTGGAATTTTTGCGCCTGAATGCACAGTGACTCGTTCGCCAATCACCACCTCTTCCACTGGAACTTTAACAGTCTTCCCATCTCGAATAACCTTAGCCTCTTGTGGCGCCATATCCATTAGTTCACTCAAAGAGGATCTTGTTCTTTCTAGCGTACGTGCTTCCAGAAAATCGCCGAACAAAAATAAAAATGCCACCACAGACGATTCAATGTATTCTTGAATAAGTACTGCACCAACAATGGCAATGGTAACGAGTAATTCAATGCTAAACACTTTCAACCGTAAAGCTTGAAAGGCCTTTATAAAAATTGGAATTCCTGCAATCACTGTTGCAAAGATTAAAAAGCCATTTTGAACCCCTTTTCCACTAATTATACCTAAAAGTACTCCTAAAATGATCGATATAAAAGCTATTCCCGTTATATGCCTTTTATACCTTTGAACAAAAGCAGTCACTTCTACACCTCCTTTACAAAATGTTGGTTCGATACTTCTACCTTAATAAACCTTTGTTCTAATGTAATTGACGAGCCTCAACTTAAAAGCAATTTTCATAATTAGAAGATCATAAACAACATTTAGTAAAAAATACCCAACGAACATGTTTACTCACTAGCAAGTGCACATAACACAAGAGAAACCTATAATCGTCCTTTTTCACTTGAATGCGAAATTTCAGAATAAAGTGCATGGATCATTCTCGAAATGCGAGCCATGATGGTTTCTTTCATTCAAGAAAAATTTGGCTATCGCCAAATTGCTGTGACGATAGCTGTAGTTTTGCTTTTATTATAATCCATAATAATTTAGTACTTTCGTATAAAAAGCAAGGCCATCAGAGCCAACACTACCAACATCTAAGTTTGTTTTTGGGATAAGACAGCGTACCCTAATTTGCTAATCTTTTCTACTAATTGATCTATATCAACTTTTTTCTCATCATATTCCACTTTTGCCTTGCTTGTATTAAACAGAATCCTAGCTTTCCGAACGCCTGGCTCTTTTCCTAAAGCTATTTCAATTTTTTTAATACATGACGGACAAGTTAACGGCTCTAATTGTAATACTACATTTGCCATCATAACTTCCTCCTTAACTATAATGTACTTTTATTATAATCAGTTACATAAGGAAACGAATTGAGGTACATCAAGTTTATACTTGGATGCTGGTAGCTTTTGTTTAGTGCCTTAAACAGATTACTGCCTATTTGCTTCAATTCGCCCAAATATCATTACGATCCCCACGCATCATTGTGTGCCTTGAAATTGGAGAAATATATCTTGTAGTGTCGGTTACGTAATTTTCAAATAGTGATAGTAAATCATAGATCTGTGTCGCATAATTAGAAATTTTTTCTTTCGAGGTGCGAATGTTATGATCCCATGCTTCAACACTTTTCCCTTCATTTGTTTGCATAAAGGTCGTTATTAGGATGTTTATCCCTTTTGTCAATTTGTTTAGCAATCACCACCGCCGCTCCTGCTGCCTAATTTAATAGCTCCCCAAGCCAAGCATTCAATCGGCTAACGACTGTTTTTGAAAACTCTTTGGGCTTCTTTTTTACCTTTACTTAGAATAAAAGCTTGAATAGCTCCTACACCGCCTCCTGCTGCTTCAGACTTTCTTTTAGGTTTATCAGATTATCCTAAAAGAAAAAACATGAAAGAAAGTAAGGTTGTACAAGAGTTAAAAAACGGAAATGAGCTATGACGGTGAACTAGACGAAGAAACAATCAAGCTTGTAAAAAAAAGCACTAAAAAATGGAATGAAATAAGTTAAAGGGTGAAATTAATGAGGTTCAAGTAAATAATTTAGACCATAATACATAAATAAAACCTATCCAACATCTTCACTGCTGATATTGGATAGGAGTTTTTCTACTTAAAAAAAGAATCGCAAACTAGCCATACTGCACATTGCTACAATAACAGTTAATAATAAACTTCGAGTAAATAAAGCAACTAAAATTGTCGGAAGAGCAGCAAGTAACCGTAAATTACCTATAACATAACTAAATTCATGATTAGGAATGAGAACTTCTTGAACAACTAGTGCTGTCATAACAGCGATAGGAATATGTTCAAGCCATTCAATAACCTTACTAGGTATCTCCATCTGACTTAACATCATAAGCGGAGCACTTCTAGGTAAAAATGTTACAATTGTCCCAAAGATAACGATCACCAATAAAGTTAAATCCATTGTCATTTTTTAATCACCATCCCTATAGTTGCAGCTACGACTGTTGCAAAAATAATATGTAATCCACCAACAGTAATAAACTGACTTAAAATTAGCATCATAGCAACAGTTGTTGTAAAAACAACTAAATCTATACCCCAGCGTTTTCGACTAAGAAATTGTAAAACAATTAGACCAATAAACATTCCTGATAAGGCAAAGTCCATTCCAAATTTCTCAGGATTAGATAACCAAGTACTGAAGTATGAACCTGCTACATTCGCCACAATCCAATTCACATAAGCAGTTAAATTTAATCCCATTAACCATTCAAATTTAAGTGGTTTATTTTTTAATGTTTCGTTTGCAATAACTCCGTAAGTTTCATCCGTTAATAAAAAACCATTCAGTGCATTTTGTTTTAAACTAAAAGCTTGAAAATGTGGTGCTAATGAAGCACTTAATAATAAATAACGTAAGTTAACAATAAAAATAGCAACAACTACTGAAATTATTGGTGCTCCAACAACAATCATTCCAGCCACAACAAACTGGGCAGATCCGGCATAAAGTAGCATAGAAATAAGTAGCACCTCAAAAGGGCTCATTCCAGCTGAAGTTTGTACAACACCAGCTGCTAAACCAATCCCTAAAAAACCTAAAACGGTTGGTAAACAATCTTTTACTCCTTGCCAAAATGGTTTTACCATCATACTTTCATCTCTATTTGTATATTCCATAACAGCACTCCCTTTAGTAGTTTGTAAACTAACAACTATAAAAATTAGTTTAAGAGAACGATCCTAAAATAAGGATCGTTACTCAAAAAATTATTATTTTCCACTTACTACTCTCTTCAAGTCAGGACGTTTACGCCATAACTGATCCAGCTTTTCTGCGCCATATTTTTCTGTGATTTCTACAATCATAATATCATGTCTTATATATTCTTCCGCCACGAGGACGAGTGCAGGATCTTCTGTTTTTACCGCCCAGGCAGAACCATTATCTAAAAAGTTCGCAATAATGACTTCTTGATGATCACGAGCAGCAATCGTCAAATAACCATCCATTCGTTCACTGACAACTTCTGGCCTCATATAGTTATGATGATATGTATGACCAAATTGCATCTGTTCAGCTCCAAAAAGTAAAGAGAAGAATTCAATTCCAGATTCTTCTTGTCTCTTAATTGTCGGTTGCAAAACTTTCGCTTGCTCATGCCATAGTGAAAGTAAAACTTCTTGATGAGCTCGTTGTATAAGACTGTTCATTTCTTCTAATACAAAATCACTCGACTTAATCCGCCAAATGGTGTTCACCTCTTGTTCAGACTCAATAGATGCTAATTCTTTAGACAAAAAGGTAAACGACTCATCAAAATCTTGTTTCATTCTTTCAATTAATTGTACTGGATTTACTGGAGAATATGTAACTGGCTCCGTTGGAACAGTGTAAATAGCGCCTTTGTCTAAGAGTTTTCCTAAGACTTCATAAATCATTGATCTTGGAACTCGAGTTCGTTTGCTCACTTCGTAACCTGTAATTGGTGAGTGCTTTAGTAATCCAATATAAGTACGACATTCATAAGTAGAAAACCCTAACTTTTCTAATTGATGAATTAATTTTTTTTCCATTTAATCACCTTAGTAGTTTATTTAATAACTACTAAATTAAAGTATATGTATCACTTTGTCAAGTATATAATTGATCGTTCTGAATAATCCAATACTTCACCTTCTATTACTTGATCTATTATATATTGAATAATCCAAATAAATGAAACGAAATAATAACTTAATCCGTACTATATAACCAAATGTAAAAAGGAACACTTACTCCAACTACAAATATTTAGTAGATAAATTTATTATTAATCAACTTGGGAATATTGAATTACAAGAAATAACTCCTAGAGATATCCAGTCTCTGCATAATGATATAAAAGAACATACAAATTATCTTCTGAAAACTTACGTAAAATTCTTTCTATCATTAATGCGCTTCTTCACCTAGTAATTTAAGCATCTCAACTATTTTTTCACTGTCTTCTTGACAGGGAGCAGTTCAACGTAATAGGTGTGGGCTATTATTTTACGCTTACCATAATAACCAAAACACCTGTTACCTAATAGACAATCGAGTGCTTTATAGTTAGCTATATAAACTTAATTCATTAGATTAAAATACCATCTCGCATAATTATATGGCAATCTTTTATAAACAAAATATCATTATATAAACTCTTGATGGTACAACCATCAAGAGTTTTTCAGAGCAATCTCATTTATTAATTTCTTTCTATTTATCCACCTTAAAAATCTTCTTCCCATGCTTCTTTTGCATCCAATAACCTTTGTGATAAAAACTCATAAAAATTTTCCGCCGTATTGTAGGCATCAAGTCCTCCTTGCTTATTCCACGCTATTACTGGACACTCATCATTCTCCATATTGCTTGTATCTAAACAGTAGGCATATTCATCTATATCCTCAATAACTACTAAATTCTCACTCATTCCTAACTCCCTATAACTCTCCGTTTCAATAATAACAGTAGCAATATTAGACTTAGCCACTCCTAAAATATCTACACCATATAAACCACCAGACCCATAATTACTTAAAAACCACTTATAACTTTTTGGTAATTCCACCCCTAGCTCATTTTGGATAGAATTAATTTGACTTTCATCTACTCCCCCTGTAAAGTCATCTGATTCCTTATGCTCATTAATAAAATTGATCAATTCCTCTTTATTCATTCAGATTTCTCCTTTTATAATTCACCTTTATCTATTTGTTTAGCTCTCCATCTCCATCTCCAATATTTCGATCTAAAGTTTTCATATTGTTTTTTCAAAACAGGGTCATTTCTAAAGCTTCCTCCATTCTCCACTAAACCATGCAATATCCTATCATATTCTTTATGCATACTATTCGGGAGCTCCACCATTGACCCAGGTTCTCTTTGGATTAAATGATGAAGTTCTATTTTAGTTCCATCTTTCCAAATTGGAGGACTTCCTTTTTTCATTAATTGATAATTTGACTTCCCAGTTTTTGGATCTCTTCTCTTGTAATCAATATCTATTCTTTGATAGACGCGTCTACTAGTATCTCTAACTTTTCCATTAATTGTAGTAGTCCCATTATACTCTACAGCCTTATAGTTTTTATATTCTTTGCCCGTACCTTTAGTCTCTACCCTTTTCCCTCCGCTATTCTCCATATTAACCATCTGCGGATTGACGTGGTTCTCAAGAACTTTATCTCTTAGTATAAAGTTTGCGCCACCAGTTGAAAGGGCATAGTCTTTACCAAAAGTGAACTTCTCTGTCACTTTAGCCATTCCAGCTTTAGCTGCATCAACCTTTTTCCGATAATAGTTGCCGCTAAAAGGCTTACTACCTAATAACTTCGGCGCTTTTCTTGCTGCGCCTGCACCTAGTTTTGCAACGCCTGAAGCTCCTTTGACAGCCAAACTACCTGGTATTAAGGCAGGAATGGTCCCACCAGTAACGTACATAACTCCTTCACTTTCCACAGTATCTGTGAAGGCTTGGGCAGTTGATTCAACCGCACGTATAGGGTCTTGTAAGAATTGTATCGCAGCTCGTGTGTAGGCATCAACTGTTTCATCTGCACTTTCTTTTAACCAAGATGGCTCCACAGGATCGGGAACAACACCAGATGCGGCAACAACACCTGCATCCTTAACTACGGTTAGCAGTCCCGTGACCATGCCAGCAATGCTGTTGACTATTCCTTTTTCAAAATCATCGACAGCTTTATTAACACTACTGACAACGTCCATGACACCTTCAAAGAAGTTCGTATATTTCCTTTTTACGTTTCCGGCCAAGTTATTGTATTCATCATCTGCATTTTCAAATCTTTTTACTTTGGAATTATATAAATCCCATAACTCGTCCATATTACGTTCTAGCTTTTTTCTGGTTGCTTCAATACTCGTTTGAATTCTCTCCATATGGCGTCGGTTGATCTCACTTGCTTCTTTTTCCGCATCCGTTGGGTCATCAAACATACCGAAAAATGAAGCAGGTTGCTGATAGCTTTTGTTTAGTGCCTTAAACAGATTATCGGTAATACCGCCCTCTATTTGCTTTAGATTCGCCCAAATATCATTACGATCCACACGCATCATCGTAATTTCTTGAAATCGCTAATGTTCTGATCCCATGCTTCAACACTTTTCCCCTCATTTGTTTGCACAAAGGTACTCACTTTATCAAGTGAATCGTCCATTTTTTCTAAAGCACACTTATATGTCCGAAGTTCGCCAATAATATCATCTAAAACCCCATAATTAATTTGTAAGTCACGCTTCACAAACTATCCCCCTTCTCCCTATACTTTTAATCCCCTTGCTTTTAAGACATTTCAGTTTTCTTCCTCTATATAAATCTTAATGGTAAAATAACCCATACACCATGCATCTTTTTTCCTTGTTTTTACATAGGTGTTTTTTACTACTTAAACTTTTTTAATCTTTATTTGAATATATAAAAACACCATCTCTTGTAACTAATTTCATCTATAGTTACAGAAGATGGTATCGTTAATAAAAAAATGATGTGCTCACTTCATTTTATCCACACATCCATAATGCATTCAAAAGGCAAACATTGCCCAGCTAGACTTATGTATTTATTATGTTTATTAATACTGGTTATCTTACCTTTTATTTTATAAAAATCGTGCTTATCAAAATACTAGAATATGACAGTTAAATCATTTGCTACAGCCATTAACAGCTTATTAATTATTTCCTCTTGTTGTTGTTCGTCCAAAAGTGGCTTTTCTTTATAACCCTGTTTCTCCCAATTTGTAAATTAAATAAAAATTTACATTATTATAATAATATGTAATAATATTACTAAAATTATAAAGGTGGAATTTATTATGAATGAAAATATCAAAAACACTGGAACACAAGGAGCTATCCAAGATATTGATAAAACAATTGCTGACATGGTAGCTGCAATTCCTTCCGATGGTTTAGCAGTAAATACTTACTGGTGTCGTCCATGTATATCTTGGACAGATGCCATATATTACTCGGGTGTGAACATCGAATCAAGTAATGTCACAAATGTAACACCTTTATTTCTTGGTGAAAATACTTTCAACAATACTACACCTCTAGAACAAACCTACTATACTGCTTCTTTTAGTCAAGAGGTTACGACTTCAAAGTCTACTACCACAGAACATGGTTTCTCATCATCTACAGAAGTTGGAGGAAAGACCGGCATTCCTTTTGTAGCTAGTGGGGAAGTTAAAGAAACTCTTGAATATAATTTTAATCACACAGACACACAAACCACTAGCATTACAACTACCATTGCATCGCCACCACAGCCTGTTACAGTACCAGCGAATAAGATATACAAAGCTCAAGTATATTTTGAAAAAAATACTACGTCAGGAAACGTAGAGTTGTTTGCTGATGTATTAACATGCTTTGGATCGTATGGAGTGATATACCCAATAGGAAAGGCTATAGAAATGACAGATAACACATATGGGTTGATTAAATCTCCTAACGATAGTAAACAAGTTCGAGCAAAGGGTAAAGGGAAATTTAAAGTTGAATACGGTACAAATCTAATAGTTAATATTTATGATGTAACTGCTGAAAAGGCAGACACTGTAGAAGAAAGTAAATTAGTTAAAACAAAGGTTATTCCAATAGATTAACAGAGAATTAAACACAATTTGATTCTAGTCAATAATAAAGCCGCATGAAAACAAGCATACTAATTTTTACTTTATGTGGCTTTATTCCTTTGTTTATTTATTCTAATCACACTTATTACTGCTAGCTATCAATATGCTTACTTAATAGCCCTAGTACCAGAACCAACATAAATATTACGCTTACTTCTTCCTGTTCTAATACGATATTTTGCAATTAAATGATGTTAAGAACCAGTAAAAACCAATATAAATTACTTTAAACAACGAATTGGTCGGCAAAAATGCCACAAAAAAATAGGCTTCTACTCTCGTTAGAGTAAAAGCCTATGATATCAACGTTTATAAGAGAGCTTCCAAGCGGACTTGAACCGCTGACCCCCACCTTACCATGGTGGTGCTCTACCGACTGAGCTATGGAAGCGTTAAATGGCTCCACAGGTAGGATTCGAACCTACGACCGATCGGTTAACAGCCGATTGCTCTACCACTGAGCTACTGTGGAATAATTGAATACATCACGTTTTTATTATACCACATAATGAAAAAGCAAATACAAAAATATGTATAGTAAAAAGCCTGGCGGCGTCCTACTCTTGCAGGGACAAAGTCCCAACTACCATCGGCGCTGGAGAGCTTAACTACTGTGTTCGGCATGGGAACAGGTGTGACCTCTCCGCCATTACTACCAGGCAAAGTTGCTATCTGTTATGTTGTGCTTCAAAGAGGCACAAATCTTATTATAATCGTTTTNCTTCCGTTTCGCTCGCCGCTACTCGGGAAATCGCGTTTGCTTTCTCTTCCTCCGGGTACTGAGATGTTTCAGTTCCCCGGGTATGCCTCTTCTACCCTATGAATTCAGATAGAAGTACTGCTCCATTACGAGCAGCGGGTTCCCCCATTCGGAAATTCCTGGATCGATGTCTACTTACGACTCCCCAGGACATATCGGTGTTAGTCCCGTCCTTCTTCGGCTCCTAGTGCCAAGGCATCCACCGTGCGCCCTTATTCACTTAACTAATCTTACATTTTTATCTATGAATAAGCATATTGCTTTTCAGCTTTTGGTTTTCTAGCTTCAGCTCATAGCGATTAGCATGACTTCCTTCCTCTTCGTACGATAAGTCAACATCAATTCACTTACGTTCATCGTGTTTCCTTTATCTCCTTCGAGTCAGTCCAGTCTGTACATCGCTAAACATTCGCTTCCGCTTTTGGTTTGATGTCGTTGTTACTCTTATTTAGTTTTCAAGGTACAAAAATGGAGCCTAGCGGGATCGAACCGCTGACCTCCTGCGTGCAAGGCAGGCGCTCTCCCAGCTGAGCTAAGGCCCCGTATACTTAATTATTCAGATGGTGGGCCTGAGTGGACTTGAACCACCGACCTCACGCTTATCAGGCGTGCGCTCTAACCAGCTGAGCTACAGGCCCATCCTATAACTATAAAATAGAATGATACAATACTATTCCATCACTCTCTCAAAACTGAACCAAACAACCAAGTATGTTGGGCCTGCATGATGCAGGTCATGCCGACGTCGCCACAGGACGTGGCGAATTTAGTCGGTTTCCGTATAATTCCTTAGAAAGGAGGTGATCCAGCCGCACCTTCCGATACGGCTACCTTGTTACGACTTCACCCCAATCATTGGTCCCACCTTCGGCGGCTGGCTCCAAAAGGTTACCTCACCGACTTCGGGTGTTACCAACTCTCGTGGTGTGACGGGCGGTGTGTACAAGACCCGGGAACGTATTCACCGCGGCATGCTGATCCGCGATTACTAGCGATTCCGGCTTCATGCAGGCGAGTTGCAGCCTGCAATCCGAACTGAGAATGGTTTTATGGGATTTGCTTGGCCTCGCGGCTTCGCTGCCCTTTGTTCCATCCATTGTAGCACGTGTGTAGCCCAGGTCATAAGGGGCATGATGATTTGACGTCATCCCCACCTTCCTCCGGTTTGTCACCGGCAGTCACCTTAGAGTGCCCAACTAAATGCTGGCAACTAAGATCAAGGGTTGCGCTCGTTGCGGGACTTAACCCAACATCTCACGACACGAGCTGACGACAACCATGCACCACCTGTCACTCTGTCCCCGAAGGGAATGCCCTATCTCTAGGGGTGTCAGAGGATGTCAAGACCTGGTAAGGTTCTTCGCGTTGCTTCGAATTAAACCACATGCTCCACCGCTTGTGCGGGTCCCCGTCAATTCTTTTGAGTTTCAGCCTTGCGGCCGTACTCCCCAGGCGGAGTGCTTAATGCGTTAACTTCAGCACTAAGGGGCGGAAACCCCCTAACACCTAGCACTCATCGTTTACGGCGTGGACTACCAGGGTATCTAATCCTGTTCGCTACCCACGCTTTCGCACCTCAGCGTCAGTTACAGACCAGAGAGTCGCCTTCGCCACTGGTGTTCCTCCACATCTCTACGCATTTCACCGCTACACGTGGAATTCCACTCTCCTCTTCTGTACTCAAGTCCTCCAGTTTCCAATGGCCCTCCACGGTTAAGCCGTGGGCTTTCACATCAGACTTAAAGGACCGCCTGCGCGCGCTTTACGCCCAATAATTCCGGACAACGCTTGCCCCCTACGTATTACCGCGGCTGCTGGCACGTAGTTAGCCGGGGCTTTCTGGTTAGGTACCGTCAAGGTGCCAACCTATTCGAATGGCACTTGTTCTTCCCTAACAACAGAGTTTTACGATCCGAAAACCTTCATCACTCACGCGGCGTTGCTCCGTCAGACTTTCGTCCATTGCGGAAGATTCCCTACTGCTGCCTCCCGTAGGAGTCTGGGCCGTGTCTCAGTCCCAGTGTGGCCGATCACCCTCTCAGGTCGGCTACGCATCGTTGCCTTGGTGAGCCTTTACCTCACCAACTAGCTAATGCGCCGCGGGCCCATCTGTAAGTGACAGCATATGCCGCCTTTTAACATTGCGTCATGCGACGCTTTGTTTCATCCGGTATTAGCCCCGGTTTCCCGGAGTTATCCCAGTCTTACAGGTAGGTTGCCCACGTGTTACTCACCCGTCCGCCGCTCGTTCCACAAGCGTCACTCCCGAAGGAGATCTGCTTGCTTCCCGCGCTCGACTTGCATGTATTAGGCACGCCGCCAGCGTTCGTCCTGAGCCAAGATCAAACTCTCCATAAAAGTTTGTGATGATGAACACCGTTCTTCATCATTCTTAGCTTCTTCTGAGATTTCTCTCAGTTTATTTCTTAAGAAAAACAGGGTTTGTTTTTCCTTGACATACTGGTTGTTTTGTTCAGTTTTCAAAGAGCAATTTTTTATCTGTCGTTTTTTGCGACAAGATATAATTTATCATGTTTTCAAGTAGTTGTCAACATTTTTTTCGAAAATATTTTTCTCGTTTTTCTCTGTTGATTTGTCGTTTAATGACAACAGAATTTACTATAGCATATATATTTTAAAATAGCAATAGGAAAAACTAATTTTTTGTTTTTACATATACAAACTCCCCCTAATTCTTACACAGAGTACCATTCTCATACCTCATACAGTGCCTTACTCGTCCATACATTTATAATATAATGAGAATCTCTTCTCTTCATTTACTGCCGATTAGAGACCCTCTATTGATTTAGAAGTGCCTATTTAAATCATACATGCTCTAGCAGAAAAGGAAGCTACTCTATTTAGCGCTTATTAATTATTTAAAGTTTTTTTTGGCATGTATTTCAAACACTCTTTTTCATTAGCTACTCTGCGAAATAACTGAAACAACATTTGGTATCTTTCACGCATAGAATCTTTTACTATTTTATCTATTCGAGAATCCTCTAAATCCATTAATAGCTCTTCCAACTCTCGTCTGATTAAATATTCCAGTTCCCTTTGCTCTATGTTATTAATTAGTAATCCTAACATGTTTGCACCGCCTTCATCGTTATTATAATTCTAGTTGTTTTCTGTTTTTCAGTCTTTCCTACTCCTTTAAAATCATACAAACAGGTATATAAAATTATTCGCAGATCATCCCGAATTATGTCGGTTTTTAATCATTATTTTACTAATTTTTATTAACAGAGATGCTGATTTGAAAGATACATGTTGGATAATCCTGATGGCTAGAAGCTTTAAATGCCCTATTTCATAAGAGACTTAAGTGAATGAAAAGCCTCCCACTTGTTAAAGACTCACTTATTAACTAGGTTAATTCAACAATAAAGCTGATTGGCTACACAAGTTTTGATTCTCAATTATTGTAAACCTTATTACAACTTTATGATGTACTTAGAACTAACTAGTCTCTATCAAGGAATGTTATAGCGTTCCTTTAACAAAAGTTTTCACGCAAGTATCTATTTATTCTATTTTATAAATAAAAATCATGCCTAAAATTAGTTAGCATATCTTACGAATCTACAACCAAGTTAAAATAAATCTCATTTAGTGGAGCTGCTTCTACAACAAACGCATTGAGGTATTTTTTATTAAAGGACGTGGCTAATCGCCAAGTCTTTATGAATTTTTCTCTCGTAATATTATAGGCTCTTTCATTTCTATACTATTGCATAGTTGAAATAAATTAGTTCTTAAATCTCGTATGACTACATACCTTTTAGTAATGTTCTTTTATAACATATAACCTGCATCGTTCTTTTCATTTTACGCGGACAAGCCATGATACAGATTCGTTCACCTGTTTACTTACTTGTAATGCCAAATGGCTTATCGTCGATTTTCATCATAGCCAAGCACGGATATACACCACATGTATGAGGAATTGGAACATTCCTTATTTATGGGAAGCAAAAGTGGAAATAAACAATAAATGGACTAGGCGTGTTATTTCACGCTTCTGAAAAACAAAATGTTAAGAGGGAGGAAAGATTGTGGAACATTTTTATGTATGGCGTTTCAATAAGTGGAAACGGTGGTTAACTGTAGCTGTTGTTGCTCTATTTACAGCAACATTTTTATGGTTAGAGTGGAACGGGGAATTTACGGTTTTCTCCAACAAGGAACCATCAGCTATGTCAAAAGGAAACGCAAACGAAAATAATATTGCCCTAACTTTTAATATTAGCTGGGGAGAAGAACGCGTTCATGACATTCTAAAAGAACTAAAAGAAGAAGGTGTACAAGCAACTTTTTTTATAAGTGGAGAGTGGGCAGAAAGACATCCGGCTATTGTTGAAAAAATCACGGAAAACAAACATGAATTAGGAATGCTTGGTTATCGCTATAAAAGTTATTTGGATAGAGAATTGGACACGGTAAAAAAAGATTTGCGAAAAGCCCAAGAAGTTTTTGGTAAATTAGGGTATGAAGATTTGCGTTTATTACGACCCCCTAACGGTCATTTTAATAAAGAAATTATTGAAACAGCTGAGAATATGGGATATAACGTCATTCACTGGAACGTGAATCCAAACGATTGGAAAAATCCTGGCTCAGATACAATTGTAGATAATGTCATGAAGCAAACCACGAATGGAGATATTGTTTTACTACATGCTTCTGATTCGGTCAAACATACAGCGAAAGCGCTGGAAACGATTCTACCTGGCTTGAAAAACAAAGGGTTTTCGTTTGTTTCTATGACTGAACTAATAAATCAAGCACACGCTAGCACTGAATTCGTTGACTAATTACTAATTCGAGAATTTGGACTAGCATTCTAGCTATTTTTATTAGAAATAACTTGCTATCGCCAAAGTCTTTATGACGATAGAGCGCCGTCGTTTTTCTTATACTATACTATGAAACCCTAAAAATTTAATATCTTCCTAATAGTGTAAACAAAATAAAAATGCGTCGACAAAATGATCGACGCATTTTTATTTTGTTTCACTGTTTTTTTCACAAGTAGACACCTACAACACGAATATTACGAAATTACATTCTGGCTTTTATCTCCACCAAAGTGCATTTATGCCTTCTTTTTTTTCGTAGTTGTTTTAGATACATCCTGCTTTTGAGACTTACTCGGATTAATGCGATGAAGTACCAGCAATTGATATGTGTTACAAGCTAACAACGGAATGATCATTAACCAAGCATAATCCGTACCTTCCGTCCGCAATCCTGGCACCCATTCGACCGTTGTTATCACTACCATTAGAAATAAAGCAGGAATAAATGCTTGCTTATTCGTTTCCTTTGCTTTAATCGTCGCAACAATCCACCCATAGGCTAATATAGCTAAAGCCATAAGAATATACCAATAGATAGCCACCTCACCTTTTGTAGCTTGATATGGAAAATAAATCAGATCAAACAATACAAATGCAATGAGAAGTACTTGTACGGTTGGCCAAAAAGAACGAAATAGTCCTAGCCCAAAGCGATTAATAAACAAGTATGCAAAAAAACCAGTCTGACTGACTACACTAAACACAAGACCTAACCCTATAAAAAAGATAAGTAGCCCTAATAACTCCATCCAATTCATTGGATTAAGAATAGCTGCGTAGTCCTCTGCTTTTACAAAAAAGCTTGTAATAAGCCCTGCTAAACCGCCTATTAGCAATGTTTTAAAAAAGAAATTGACTAATTTTCTCGTGTTCAACGTTCCATCCCCCTATATATGTAACGTTTCTGTCTATATTTTTCACCGTCACGGAAAGTTTTTATAAATAAACATCCTCTCTCCTTATGAAGAACGAAGCACTTTATCTACAACAAAACCTTCCTCCCGTATTCTACCATGAAGTAACCGTTTTTTCCTTACGAAACGAATATTTTTCATGTTATTCACACACATTAAAACAGAGAAGAAAGGAGGGTTTCCAATTGAAGACGAATCGATTCAAAATCCTTGGCATCGTTGCCATTGTTTCTTTCATAGTTATTAGTGGCTGTACCGATGGAAATACCTCGGACAAAGAAGGAGATTATGATACAACAAAGAAAATGGTTGTTGATATATTACAAACGGAAGAGGGTAAAAAGGCAATTCGTGAATTAATGACCGATGAAAAGTTGAAACAGGAACTAGTTCTGGACTCTGACGTTGTTAAAAAATCAATTAACGAGGCACTCGTATCAGAAAAAGGAAAACAGATGTGGACGATCTTATTTCAAGATACCGACTTTGTAAAAGAATATACAAAATCAATGCAAGAAGAACATATGAAGCTTATGAAGCGGCTAATGAATGATGCAGATTACCAAAAACAGATGCTTGAATTATTACAAAACCCAGAAATGACAGATCAAATGCTTCAAGTAGTAAAAAGCCAACAATTTCGAGAGCATCTTGAAGAAACGATTCAACAAACGCTAGAAACACCACTTTTCCAAGAAAAAATGCAAGAGACATTATTAAAAGCAGCTGAGAAGCAAGGAAAGCAACCAAAGGAAGAGGGTAAAGACAAAGAAAGTGAAGGCGGTAGCGATGGAGGTACAGAAGAATCAGGTGGTGGTGGCTAACACTATCCTGCTTCTACCACGAACACTGACATACGGTCATAACAGGTATAAGCGTAAACTTTAAAGCCACGTTTTGATGTCTTATTGTTGATTTTGCGACTTTTCTATTACGTATCCCACTTTTATGACCCAATACAACTCGAATAGCAAACCGTATTAGAAAAACTTGGCTTATTGCGAAATTTTTCTAACAGAAAGACGCTGTCGTTTTTCTTATACTATCAACCTTTAAACTTTTATTAGCGCAAAAAGACGTCTCAGGGACACTCACGCTATTCCCGAGACGTCATTTAACTTTCACGCTTCTAATTGCGCCACTATTTTGGCAGCGATCTTATGATAAGCTTGTCCAATTGGATGGTCTTGCTGATAAATGGATGGAGCAAATACATCCTCTTCTTCATAAGGTTGCTGCAACGGCAACTGGCCAAGTACTTTTGTTTTTAACACTTCTGCCAGCTTCTTGCCACCGCCTTGTCCAAACACGTACTCCTTCTCACCTGTAAGCTGACTTTCGAAATAAGCCATATTCTCAATGACACCTAGAATTTCATGCTCCGTTTTTAACGCCATTTGACCAGCACGAGCGGCAACAAACGCCGCTGTAGGATGAGGTGTTGTAACGACGACTTCCTTACAGGATGGAAGTAATTCATGGACGTCCATCGCGATATCGCCTGTTCCGGGTGGTAAATCAAGCAATAAATAATCAAGATCGCCCCATTCTACTTCCTTAAAGAAGCTGTTTAACATCTTTCCAAGCATCGGCCCACGCCAAATAATTGGTGAATTATCTTCTACAAAAAATCCCATAGAAATAACTTTTACACCAAAACGTTCCACTGGAATAATTTTTTCACCACGAACCTTTGGACGTTCCTCCACGCCCATCATATCGGGAACACTAAATCCATAAATATCGGCATCAATAATGCCTACTTTTTTCCCTAAACGCATGAGCGACATCGCTAAATTAACCGTTACCGTCGATTTACCAACACCGCCTTTTCCACTGGAAACAGCGATAAATTTCGTGCCGCTGTTACCACCCATCAATGTAGCTTCTTGCTCCTTTTCAGCGGCAGGTTGGTATTTCTTAATCACATCATCTGGTAATTGTTCAAATCGTAGACCAACCGTTGTCGCTCCGTTTTTCTTCAAAATCCCAACAATTTCTTGTTGCAGTTGCATCTGTTCAGCAGTGTTTGTTTTTGCGATAGCGACTTTTACACTTACATGTTTCTTTTCTTCTTTAATATTTACTTCCTTTACGCCTTCCGTTTCTTCTAGCGATATATGTAAAAAAGGATCTTTTACAGAGTTAAGCAGTTGAATTACTTCTTCTTTTGTTAGCATTGAATCACCATCCCTTTGTAAATGCATACATCGACAGTATAACATAAAACAGACGATCCTTCAGTTCATGGGCTTGTTCAATTATAACAAGTCCGTATGTACGAAAAAGTGGTGACTCTTATTCGTAATAAAAGTTAATCCTCCCCTTCCTCTGCCTTTATTTCCTCCGTAGCATACCGTAAAATTCCTTTATAAATACTCGCAGCTACTTTCTGTTGGTAATCCGTATCTTTTAATAATTCTCGCTCTTCAACGTTAGATAAAAAACCTATTTCTACAAGTGCACCAGGCGTCTCTGCGTACTTCAGTAAATAGACATTGTTAATGGCTAGAGCTGCACGATTGGTGTTTTCTAAATTACGAATAAACTCTGCCTGAATCATTTCTGCCAAATGCTTATTTTCATCCTTTTGGGGGTTATAAAATGTCTGCGCCCCTCTCCATTTAGTTGAAGGTAGTGCATTTAAGTGCAATGAAATAAATAAATCTGCTTCTTGTTCATTGATGAACGACAATCGATTTCGAATATCCTCTGATTTTCGTTTCGATAACCCTTTTACATTCTCAGAAGCAAGATCCCTATCTGTTTCTCGCGTTAAATACACGATTGCTCCCACTTGCTGTAAATACTTTTGCAACTTCTTAGAAACTTCTAGCGAAATATCCTTTTCCTGTGTATCATCCTTACCAACAGCTCCGCCATCAGGCCCTCCATGTCCCGGATCAATCACAATCGTCTTTCCAGATAAGGGTAAGGAAAAAGAAGATCCTACGTCAAGTGAAAGTTGATTTTTAATTGGTAGTTGAATAAGGTAACCTAATATAAAAACACCCACCAGCCATAATACGATTTTATACCATCGCTTCAAATACTCCCCCCCTTTTTTTCATTCCATTATGTAGCGTCTCCAACTCCCATTCAAAAGAAGAATAGACTCTACTAAGCCTCCCTATAGCTCTATAAGAAAACCAAGCAAAAAGAAAAAGATACTATGCCCATGCTTTTCAACCTTTATTAGTAAATAATTTATGTTATTCTAATCTATGAGACATGCCTTGCATTTATGCCTATGACTAGAAATATTATCTAGGGCTCGTTTACAATTCGATCTTTCGTGGTATATTAAAGAAATACATAAAGCGAAATATCAATGAGTGGCGATTTTCTTTCTACTGATTGTTAGGGGAAAGAAATACCGATTGACACGCTGTGATCTCCCACTTACTTAAACTTGTCCAACTCGGGATTCCAATTCTCGGCAAGAGCCCACAACAGCTTTTATATGAGAGAAATAGAAGAAAGGAGAGAATCATATGGATTGGTTAGGACTTGGAGTTACTATCTTGGGGGTTGCTTTCTTAATCCTTGCTATTCTATTAATGAAACCTTTATTCCACTTAGCAGGAGTGCTTCGTAGCCTACAGACAACAACAGATAAATTACCAGAACAAGTAGAAGAAATTACAAACCAAGCTACCGACACGATAAGCACTGGACATGAGACACTTCATGAACTGAATAAACAAGTGAAGGAGCTAACACCTATTTTCCATCTAGTTGGAGATGCTTCAAAAGCTGCTAAGGCTACTTCATCAACAGTAGTCGATGCTATCATGAAAGTACAAGGTTCATCAACAGAAGGAAACGGCTTTACCAAGAAGCATCATTTAGAAGGTATTTACGGCCTTGCTACGTTAACTTATTATGCGATAAAGCAAAGTAAACCACAACAAGCTAGCAACAATTCGAAATAGCATTACCCTTTCTTAGAGAAACTTAGCTATACCGCCAAATCTTTAAAGACAATCATTTACTTAGAACAAATTGATTGTCTTTTTTTGGGTCCTCTAAAACTTGACTTATTGACAAATTTTTTTGGCGAAAAACACCGTCGTTTCGCTTATACTATACATCAAAAAAGACAACTGCCATGAGGTTTTGTTGTACACTCATTCGTTGCCTTTCTTCTCTGTTTATTTGCTTATATATTTCCATATCGCATCAACTGCTGTTCTTGGGTTTTATTATTGTTTTTGTTGCTTACGATTTTTCATCCAAGAATACACCTTCCCAAACGAACTGGATAACCCTTTAGATTGCATTTCATCTGCGGTATTCTTAGACTTTTCATTGACAGATTCTGTAACTTTGACGAGAGAAGCGGAAAATTTGCGCGTCACGTTCCCCACATCTCCCACTACATAAAATAATGGGCTAAGCTGCTTCATCTTATCATTAATATCCTCTAAGGTATGATTACTTTCTTTAATTAATCCGGTTGTTTCTGTTACCATGGCATTCATCTGCTCAGGTACTTGTTCAACTGTTTTTTCCACGCCACGAAGAACACCTGCTAAATTATTTAGTGCATAAGATACAAATATAGCTGCGATAAAAAACGCAATACCGATTAATAAGACACCTATCTCTAATAACATTATTATCCCTCTTTTCTAGTTTGATCGTCAGACTCTCTCGTCATATATTCTTCTTTCCATTGCTTATATAAATAAGCAGCTACAGCTGTCCAACGTATCCCTTCCACATAAGGTTCAATATCTTCTTCTAACCGGTCTTTCTTCCATATTGGTTTTGTTTTTTGCACGGTTTGGTTCATATTTTGGACGGAACGCCCGACATTATCAGCCGTCGCAAATAATGAATCTGTCGCTTGCAATTTTTCCCCTATGTCATCCACCGTTACATGTGTTTGCTTTAATGTATGATGTAGCTCTGGAATAGTTTGTTGCATATCTGTTTCAACTTGTCCCAATGTACTCCCGGTCGTCTTTAATAACTTCGTAAAACGATGTAACACAATAACAATAAAAACGACTGTCAATGCAAATGCCACAGCTATCATTAATAATGTAAAATATAACACGTCTAACACGCACGAATCCCCCTTTCTTATAATGGATTATACCACTAGCAATATAGATTGAAACACAATATGTTTTTATGCTGTCAACAATCGAAGAACCTGGCTTGTCCCTATTTGTTCATGTCGTAGTTTCCCTTTATTAAAGAATTACTTTCTTATCCTGTTAAAAAGCTAGATTAGTTAGCGCTGATAAAGGGTATTGACAAATAAAGGAGAGCTTGTACCAGAAATACTTGGCTGATCGCTAAGTTTAGCGAAAGTTAACAGTTTTTCTTATACTATAAAGTAAAAAATCATATACTTTCCTATAGTGCAATAAACAACAACCTGGAGGAAAAGTAAATGTCTACGATTAAAAAATATAGTCAATTATTTCTAGAAAAATTTCAAACGGATCAAGTCCCATTATTAGCAGCAGCATTAGCCTATTATTTTCTTTTATCCATTGTTCCCCTTTTTTTAATAGGTTTTACGTTGATTCCCTACTTTCCAATTAGTGCCGAAGAAGCTGTTTCATTTACAAACCAATTGCTACCGAATGAACTTGCCATACTATTAGAAGAAAACATTGTAAGTATTGTCGAAGTACCAAGGGGCGGCCTGCTAACACTAGGGATCATCGGTGCCTTATGGTCCTCATCTGCTGCGATGAATGCTTTTATTAAAGCGACCAATGCAGCTTACGAAGTTGAAGAAACACGGAATATGCTCATTGTTCGCCTTACCGCTCTAATTTTGACGCTAAATATGATTTTCGCTTTTATTATCGCCATTACGCTGCCATTATTTGGTGATCTTATTCTACAATTTATTACCTCTTTTGTCGGACTAACTTCTGCCATGAGTTTATTATTTCAAGTTTTACGGTGGCTATTGAGCATAACTGTTTTAACAGGTTTTTTGCTTCTTTTATACCGTTTTGCTCCGAATAAGCGCCTCCCTTTGAAACATATTCTACCTGGAGCAATAACAGCTAGTGTTCTTTGGCAACTGATATCATTCGGATTCTCTTTCTATATTAGCAATTTTAGTAACTACTCTGCAACTTATGGTAGTCTTGGTGGTATTATTATTTTACTCATCTGGTTTTACTTAACAGGCATGATCTTTTTGAGTGGTGCCATTATTAACGTTCTATATAACGACAAACGATCTAAAGGGGTGGAAAACGAACAGCAAGTATCCTAAGACAAGACTTTCCATAACCATATGAAAACTTTAAATAGCAAGAGCTAGTCTTTTGTTCATGCTAACTAGCTCTATCTATTTATAATCCCCGATATGAAAAATTCCAACCAATTCGTACCTTTGGGCGAAACGGTAGGCTTAAGACCAGCCCCCCATTTTAAAGGCGTTATAAACGATGCATTTGAACGAAATGGTTTTCCTGGTTGCAGAGCGACTTTATCTCCTACCTGTAAATCAGAGATTATTTCCACACGGGAGTCTTCTTTTAATCCAGTACTTATTTTTTGACGTAATAGAGTGCCCATTTCTGTCATTTTCCACACGTGTTGTTGAAAAATGGCATCTTCCATCAATACAGTGGCTCCTTCTGAAGTCTCCGTTATAATATCTATATCCACATGGTACCCTGGTAATAAATTTTGTTCTGTATGACGTTGAAGGGATAAATTGCCTTCTGATTGCCCATCTTCCCGCTCGTCATCATTTTCTACCGCTTCCCCTTGTTCCTCATTGAATTCGTTTAGTTTAATGATAATCGGATAAAGGCTGGATGTTGTTGCAGTAGCTTTTTCCTTGGGCATCTCTCCCACCTTAGTGACGGTTCCCGTTAGAGATTCTTTTAACTCTGTTACCTCTAGGTTTGCAAAAAGATCTGTTTTCACATCTACTCTTTCTGATTCCGTCAATTCGCCTTCTACATGAAGCTCTGTACTAGAAACTGTAATAATGGGATCTGTTAGTTGTTTTGAAAGTTGCGTTATGGTCCCTTCATACGGACTATCGACGGTAATAGTGTCCCCAGTTTCTTGCAGTTCTGTTATTTGACTATCCACACTTTTTAAAGCGATTTGCTTCTCGGCTACTTCTGTTTCTTTTTCCAATAAAAATTGTTGCTTCATTAATCTAGCTTGAACAGGGTCTTGCGGAATGGTAATTGTCAACTCTTCTTCCGTCCATTCTAATCCCGCACTCTCAGTATTTATATCCGGTATTTGCAACGAGGACATTTGCGAGATGACTTTTTCAATAGATGCTATTTCTTCTTCTAACTGCATTTTTTTCTCGAGCAACTCCGCCATCACCGCTTGATAATGGCCAACTTTATAAGTGAATAGCGCATCACCAGCCTTCACCACATCTCCTTCTTTTACTTTAAAAGCCTCGAAACTTCCTGTCGTCGAATCAAAATAAATGGGCTTTTCCTCGGCAGATGTTAATACTCCTGTAGTATGTAGCTTTTTTTCCAAATCAGCTTGAGAAGCATCTGCCCACTCTGAAACATACGCTATACGATCTACCTTCTCCTCATCATCTGTATAAACTAATAAAACATTCGCACCGATGAACAAAGTTGCACCAATTAATTGTAATCGCTTTCTTAACGTTGACATTAATGAAACCACCTATTTAGTAAGTATTGGTCAGCAAATACGAGCACAGAAGCCATCGACCAGAAAAACACATGCAAGCCAATCACCATAAACCATAACCAAAGCTTTCTCATGTCAGTGAAAAACCGTAAATATTTTACTTGAAAGCCGATTATCCAAACTTGGAATAACGAAATCATTCCAAAAAAATAAATCAAATACTCCTGTTCGGTAATATAAGAAGCAATAATACCTAACGACAATGGGGAAAGATACCAATCTAATCCATTCCAAACAGCAAGTGGAATCCATGTTAATCGTTCTATTAGCATGGCAACTAAAACGACTTGCTGCATAATCACTATTTTACGATAAGGTATTCCTGTAACTGCATAATAAAGTAAGGATGGTACAAATAAAATAAATCCAGCAAGTAAAGCAGCATATCCCATTCTTCCAACCATAAACCAAAACTTCTGTTGCTCATATTCCAACGGCGTCACTTTTAGCATATTTGCTGAAAGGATATCCGTTCCCAAGCCTAAATATGCCATGAATCCATATATAAGAACGCTACAAAAAAATAATAGGAAAAGACCACGCCAGAAGTTTCGAATTCTTTCCGCATGTTTAATATGCTCGAAGTGATCTTCCATCGAAAAGAAAAATTTAAACACATTGTTCTGATAAGACATTTTCCACAACCCTTCTTTTAGAAAAACGTGGCTTTTCGCCAAATTTATTAAGTGATAGTTTTCTTATACTATAAACCAAAAATTTTTTATACTTTCTTTTCTATAGTGTTAGGAAAATTTAGCTTATCCTTTGTTGAAAGCTTCTTTTTAAGCTATAAAGCTACATATTATGCTTATTTTTTTAACAAAATTCGCGCATTAAATGTAGAAATATTGCTTCAATTTTAACGCACAATGTGATAAAAATCTATTACTTTTGTTAATTTTTGGCTATGTGCCTATAGAAAATTAGTTTATTTTTTAAAATTACTTGATTGATTGACAATTCTTCTGACAATAAACTGGTCTAAAAAACAAGAGTTGCCTCAAAACTTACTAGAGAACAACTCCCATTTTAAAGAGGAAGTTATCAATTTGGACTACATGAAGCCTCTCTATAGTAAGGCTTGGTGAAACGATCTAGTGAAATTTTGGCGATAGAGCACATTTCATTCCATACTTTTAAAGTGCTTTTAACAACAGCTTCTTCATAAGTGGCGCAAAATGTTCTGGAAGCTCAGCTACATTGGGAACAAGGATCCTTTCTCTCCCATAAATATTTTGCATAAAGTGATCCTCTAGTTCACCGATTTCTCCATTAGCAAGAAATGTTCCAATTACTTCAATTCCTTGCTTCCTAGCCTCCATGACCGCTAAATTTGTATCAACAATGCCATTTTGATTATAGTTCGCAGCAGCTGGCTCCCCATCTGAAAAGACAAGTAAAAACTTATTCTTTTCCCGTCTTACTGCGAGTTCCTCTGTCGCTACACGAATGCTAAAACCATCACGATTATCCTCTTGCGGTTCAAGCTGCATAATTTTAGGACCATTACGTTCATAAAATGAATCAGTAAAAGCATGAATAACATGGAAATAGTTTGGCTGATAATGCTCTTTAACTTCCATTGCATCTTCCCAGAAGCCAATAATAGAATGAGGAATTTGAAAAGCTTTTAATACCTCATGAAACAGCGTAACTCCTCGCTTCGTTTCCTCCATTTTCCCTTGCATCGATGCTGAACAATCAATTAGCAACGTAAAAGCAGCATCAAATTCCTTCGATTTCTCATTCTTTTTGTAGAAAATGAGTGGCCTTTCATCAAGCACAATTGGTAACAGCTTTCTCGATAAGCGGCCAGCCATTATATTCGTCCTCGGTGCATTTTGTTTATGTTCGATGGTCTTTTTTAATATATTCTCTAATTTTCGCTTATACGGCTCCACATCTTTTACATACGCTTCATAAAGCGCCACTTCCGATTTAGTTGGAGCACCCGCTTGTTTTAAAAGCTTAACCGCATCCTTATTCTCTTCCCCATAGACATTTTCTGCACGTTGGCCTTGTTTATTTTCTTGTTTATCTAGTGATTCTAGGTCGGAATAATCCTTATTTTTTGTTTGCCCAGCAGCACCTTGTATTGTCCCCATTGCTTGATCGCCATCTTCGGTCTCACGCGCACCATTCCCTTTCATATTCGTTTTTGTCCCGACTTCTAACTCAAACTGCAGAAAGGTTTGTTTACGATCGCTGTTTTCATTTTCCCTATGCCATGTCGAAAAAGTTTCGTCAATATATTCATTTTTGTCTTCGTCCAATTCCTCCTTATCGTCATTTTCCAGTGGGTCCGTTCGCGTTAATTCATCAAATAACGTATTTTTTGCAAATGTATGAACATGGCGAATGGGGAGGACAAAATAATCATGAATCATGTCGTAATGACTGGTTTCTGATATTACATGTAGCATTTGCTCACATATGCGAGCAATATCAGACGTGCTTTTTGCTTCAAACACTTCGTATAAATTGGCGGCTAGCCTTTTAAGTTGATCCAGTTGCTCTTCGCTTGCCATTGGGAAACTCGGCTCAGCAACGTCTGATTGCAGGCGTAAGTAGATTAGACAAAATAATTCATCAAGCGCAAGCCCTCTCGTTACATGGGCTGCTCGATCTTTGTCAAATTGATGTTTTAAATACACTTTTCTTTGTAAAAATACATTTTTCGTACCAGGGCGTTCCTGTTTAATCTGCTCCTCCAGCCGAATATCTTCTAATAAAGCAAATAAGTTCCTGCCGAATTTAGGTAACGAAAAGCGATTTAAAGCTTCCACGTATTGTTGCACAGCACGTACATCCGTGTAGGATAGCGTTCCAATTGTTCGTAAATATACGTCTGTTTTCAAACCAGCTACTCGGTATTCAAATTTTGCTTTATCCCACATTCTGCTTGCTGTTACTTCCCGATCAACGATATCAATATAAGAACCAAAACGATACGTGAATGTAAGGTCAGAAACTCCAGATAGAACCGTAGACAAATCCTGTAACTGTCGAAATAATTGGGTGTCTACGATGTTATGATGAAATCGATACATCCTCCATACTCCTAACTAAATAATGTTTCTGCGAGGCTCATAATAAATTCTCGTTCGCGATCTTCCTCTAATTTATCAGCAATTGCCCGTTGAATCGCACGTTTAGCAGGTATATGCTTACTTAAATCACATGCATCTAATAAAGCTCGAATAGAAGCTGCATCCTCACTAATTTTACCTTGAGCTACTGCTTCAATCAGATCGCTCGATAGTTTTACAAATAAATCCACCAGCTTTTCATCTTCCAACTTGGTATTTTGCGCTATTAACTGTTTTAATTGTCCACCTTGAATATAAGGAATTTCAATCACGATAAATCTATTTTTTAGCGCCTCGTTTAAAGGCACCGTTCCTACATAGCCTTCATTTATTGCAGCAATGACATTAAACCCTTTACTCGCAGTTACAATTTCATTTGTAAAAGGGTTTGTAATCGAACGTCGATAATCTAATACGCCATTTATAATAGGAAGTGTCTCTGGCTTGGCCATATTAATTTCATCTATATACAAAAAGGTTCCGTGCTCCATCGCATTTATCACAGGACCTGGGATAAATTCAATCACTTGCTTTTCATCCTCATAAGTAAGTGTTTTAAACCCTAGTAAGCTCTCAGCATCTATATCTACAGAAGAGTTAATGCTAAACATCGGCTGCTGAAATAAAAAAGATAGCGTTTCAGCAAACTTTGTTTTCCCAGCCCCTGTAGGACCTTTTAATAAAATGTTTTTCCCTAGTAAAAGTGCTGTAACGGCATCAATAATGATCTCCTTATTAGGAGCCATATAGCCACCTTCACGAATTAATTCTGTATAAGCAGTCGTATTCCTTGCAAAATTTTGCAATTGCTCTTTTATATTTGCTGGTAATTCCTCTTTCATTTCCATAAAGTATACATGCCCCTTTCAAAATCATTGTACCCTGTTTGAACCTTTGACAAAAGTTAGCTGTTTCACATCGCCTGTTTCAACCCTACTTCTTATTATTAAAAAGAGAATACACGGTGTTTTTCACGTGAAACATTTAACATACTCAACTAAGAAGTTTGAAAGGTGCTTTTACCCATTCAAAGCGCACAACTTCAATGCGAATCTGCCGTGAATAACTTAGATAACACAGACGATTTTATATCGACGAAAAAACCCCTAGCAATGCACATCTTTGGCTTAGCAGAATAGGATAAAGTATAACCATCACACCTAAAAAGCTTTCGTATAAAGTTAAATCTTCAAACAGTGGGGGCTTTCTTTTATCTCACACAGATTCTAAAGTACCACAAGTTGTGCCTAAAAGCCTCTGAACAAATCGAGGATTTAAGTACTATTATCTCCCACACGTAGACTTGTTCAGCTCACATCATCCAATTCTTAAATTTGGAGGCTTACAGCACATTATATCCGAGATAAAAGTTGGCTTGTCACAAGTTTTTATGCGAAAGCTACCGTTTTTCTATAAAGCCTAAAATTTTATACTTTCTTATCTTTTAAAATAGAGCAAAGCACAATCAAAATGATTGTGCTCCTCACCCTTAATTATTCTTGTTCTGCGACTTTCACCAATTGCTTGCCAATGTTCTCACCTGTAAACAAGCCGATGAAAGCATCAGGGATCGACTCGAATCCTTCGCGAATTGTCTCCTGGTATTTTAATTCTCCACTCGCTATCGCTTTGCCTAATTCCTCATATGCTTCCTTAAAATGTTCTGTATAGTCACCGACTAAAAAGCCTTGCATTTTTGCTCTAGCTTTGATTAAATACGTCTGTACTCGTACACCAATGTCCCTTTCGCCCTCTTTCAAGTTATACGACGAAATAGCACCACAAACAGGTATACGAGCAAATGCATTCAGTAACGGCCATACCGCATCGCCTATTTCTCCACCTACATTTTCAAAATAAACATCGATACCATTTGGACAAGCTTGCTTCAATTGTTCATGCACATCGCCAAGCTTGTATTGGATTGCAAGGTCATAGCCCAGTGTTTCCGTAATATACGCTGCTTTTTCCTCAGAACCAACAATTCCTATTACACGTGCACCAGCTTTTTTAGCAAGTTGACCTGCTATTTGTCCAACAGCTCCTGCCGCTCCAGAAATAACTACCGTTTCTCCTTGTTTTGGCTCACCAATATGCATCATCCCGAAATACGCCGTCAATCCTGGCATTCCTAAAGGGCCAAGAGCAACACTAGGACGTAAACCAAATGTATTTACCTTACGTACTTGATCCGCATTCACTATATGATATTCTTGAAAATCTAGCATTCCCGTAACAATATCTCCTTGCTGGAATTGATCACTTTCTGAAGTAATCACTTGCCCGACAACTCCACCATTAAGAGGCTCGCCAATTTGAAATGGGGCAATATAGGATGGACCATCTGCCATTCTGCCACGCATATACGGGTCAACAGAAATATAAAGCGTTTTTAATAGTAATTGATCCTGCTTTGGACTCCCCACCTCCACTTCTTTCATGGCAAACGTGCTTGCATTTGGTAGCCCATTAGGTCGTTCATTAAAAATGAGTTGTTGTTGTTTCATTATTCTCCTCCTCAAAATAAAAGATTTATAGTAAACTCTTTTCATATCTAAGCAATAAAGATAATGGTATTAACTTAAAATCACCCTGTTAAAACATTACCCATTTTGATCTATGCTAACACGACGATTTCATTTCTACTACTAATATGAATGGATATTCATCATGCTATTTAATTTTAAGCTTCATATAATACCGCAAATACTTCCGATCGAAAGCGATCGTTCATATAGCTCATTCTTGAAACCGCGCGTTTGGACACTGCTCTTTTTGGTCTCTCAGGGATACTTTCACACTCACAAAAATCGTATATGAAATTTCAATAGCATCTCTTGATGACAATAAGCGATAACCAGAAAAAATAGTTGAAGTAGCGGAGACCTTCGTAATGCTTTCATATGCAATTCGACTTCTAAACGGTCCACCTTTGACAGATAGATAGTCTTGATAAAAGACGTATTTGATGGAAAGTACACACCAAAGAAAAAAACTTGTCACAACAAGGAATACGGATGTCAATAGCATAACTACTGGCAGCTCGGTTCCTCCTTCGAGAAATAGCGGAAAAAAGATACTATAGCAAAAATAATGACCACAATAAAAATGAATTTTAGAAAAACTTGGCTTGCCCGCCAAATCCCTTAGCGGAAGCCTTAGTTTTTCTTATACTATAATCCTTAAAATTTTATACTTTCCTATAGTGTAAAAAAAGAATGCATCTAATTTGGAACGAAAAACCATGTACACTTCACCTCCCTTATATTGCGTTTTTATCAACTTGTTTTAAACCCACGCGACATTTTCACACCAGCTTTGGAACATGATTCAAAGTTGTCTTGGCTGATTTCTTACAGTTAAATAATACGCTTTTAATTTATAAAAAAATTAAAACAATACCTTTGCATAGATTACGTTTCCAGTAGGTAAAAAGTTTCTTTTTCCTCTTTTCTAAAATTTTAAAATAGATGAGTAGTCGAATACTACTATTATCTTTTTCAACACATTTCACCCGCTAATAGCTAGCGATTCAACTTCTTTGTAAATTAGCATGCTAAATAATTCATTCTTTAAAGTTTTGATGTGGAACCGATGAAAGGTGCTATATACATTTAAAACAATTAGTGTATTAAAAATTAGTATCTATGTACAAAATATAGCGTGCAGAAAAGTAAAGAAATATCGTAAAAGGTAATTAAAAGGGAATGTTTGAAGAAAAGGTGATTTCCTCCAAACATTCCCTTGATCGTTTGTACTATAAGTAGCTTAATCTTGGCCGTATGTTCTTAATTGTCCATACGTACCAAATTTATCAACAACTTCAGCTAACTGTTCATGATTTAACAGAACTGGTTTCCCAATACTCCGCGCCCGATAGTACAGTTTCGCAATAAACTCGATGTCCTTCGCAACGGAAAAAGACGCTGGTAAATCCTCGCCAACTGCAATCACACCATGGTTACCAAGCAACAGTCCTTTATCATTGCCAATCGTTTGAAAAACTTCTTCCGCTAGCTCATACGTACCGAACGTTTTATATTCACAGCAGCGAACTTTATTGCCAACCGAACCAATAATATAATGGAGAGGCAAGATTTCTTCATGCAAGCATGCAAAAACAGTTGCATATTCCGAATGTGTATGCACAACGGAATTCACATGCTCTGTACGTTGATAAAAAATACGGTGCATATCATACTCGCTGGAAGGCTTACGATCTCCCTCCAGTACATCTCCATCGAGATTCAATAATACAATATCTTCTTCCTTTATATCTGGATAAGGAATACCACTTGGTGAAATAAGCATCACTTGATCTTCTCTTATAAAGATACTTATATTACCGCCAGTACCTGTCGTTAAGTTCTCTTCTAATAATTTCTTGCCATAATCTACAATCTGTTTCCGTTCTTCAGCATATTTCATGTCTATTATCCTCACTCTTTAAATTTTTCTCACGTGACCACAAACAATTAGATTTTAGAAAGTAAAAAGCTTGTGATCTCGGTCACCAATCCTTTCCAAAAATAATCATGGTAAAAGATATGACACATTACATCCATAAGAATTAATAAAACCGGACTTGCTCCTCTTTGAAGTATGCATCCAAATCATTAGGAGCGTAAACGCCTTTATCTGTCACAATTCCGCTGATACGAGATGGGCTTGTGATATCAAAAGATGGGTAGATAGCTTGAACTCCAGCTAAGGTATTAGGAATTCCTCGATATTCTAATACTTGCTTCGGATCACGTTCTTCAATTACAATATCCGCTTTTGTTTGCTTATCGGTATCTGGAATCCCTGTCACATAATAAGGAACTTCATAATGCTGTCCGACGATAGCGATTTGATTGGTACCAATTTTATTCGCTATATGTCCATCCCTAGCAATGGAATCCGCAGCAGACGTAAACACATCAATCTGTTTGTATTCCATAGCATAAGCTACCATATTATCCGTAATTACTGTTGTTGGAAAGCCCAAATCAATGGCACAGCTAGACGTTAAACGAGCACCTTGCAAATATGGTCGAGTCTCCGCGCAAAAAATTTCTAAATCTTTATTTTCTGCTTTAGCAGCACGTAGGAAAGTTCCCACTATTGTCTCCCCAAAACACTGCGTCAGAATCTTTCCATTATGTGGCATTAATTTAATTAAGTGCTTGCCTACTTTATCCATAATGGAATAACGACGATTTAAAGAATCTACCGTGGAGAGAAAAATCGCTTCAACAGGATCTTCCCCCTTTGCTAGCGCAGCTTTCCCTACTTCTAAACAACTGCTCGTAATTTTCCCCATCCGATTTGCCGTAGTTGGGCGAGCATAAGCAATCGTATGAGCGGCTTTTTCCAAGTACGCTACTTGCTCCGCTTCTTTTTTACCGCGTATTTCATACGCAGCTAATGCCATACCCATTCCAGCCGCTGTATAGGGACCAGCACTTTGTGTGACCATATCTGTAATAGCTTGGGCAACCTCTTGATGTGTCGTACATTCAACAAATCGAACCTCTGTCGGATAAATTCTCCGATCCAATATGCGCACTTTGCCATTCTCATACCAAGCTACATTTTCATAAGTTAATAAAAACGGTAAATCATAATCCGCTCGTTGCATCTTTAACATCCTCCTTATGCAGTCGTTAAGCCATTATTTGGTGACATCGACGAACTAGCTCTTCCCCTGTTGTGATCTCATTTCGTTGCATAATTAACTCCATTCCCATTTTAAGTAACGCACGTTCCATAGCAATACGTTCTTCACCTAGTGGCGCCTCGGATACTTCTTTTACTTTGGAATCACCGATAACACGACGTATGATTTCCGTTCCTGCATACCCTAAAGAATCAGCCATTACTTCACTTAGATAAGTCGTTTTAAAAGATGTATTCTTATAAAGCGGAAGCGTCACGCTTTCGTCATAAACAGTTGCCATTTTTTCCTTCACTTTATCATACACATCACAAATTGTGTTTGCTAACCATACTTGAAATTTTCCGTCTCCATTGTAATAGTGAGCTCTTGCCAATGGAAAGAATAAATTACCGATAACATTTCCAATATCGTAGCCCATCGGACCATAGAAAGCGAACTCTGGATCAATGACTTTAACCCCTGCTTGATTAATAAAAATGGAGCCTGAATGCAAATCTCCATGCACTAATGCTTGGGCTTGATTCATATACTTATTACGTAATGCGGCAACATGACCAATTAGCACATCATTTTGATAAATATGATCTTTTACGAACTGTTCATTCGCTTCAATAATAATATTTTGGTCTTTATAGTTATAATAAGGCTCCGTAAAGACAAGGTCTTCACTAATATCACACATATCTATATTGGTGAAGTTTTTAACAAGCTCTTTTTTCTCATGACGATCCCAACATAAATCCGTAGTAGGTAAAAGTACATTTGCTAAAAATGTACTGATGTCTTCGGCAAAGTTTGGGAAAATTTGTTCATTCATTAATTCATAGCGCAGATTTTTATAAGCAGAAATATCTTCCATTGTTAATGTGCTCATCGCTTCATTATAATTGTAAATTTCCGGAATAAATGCTGGTACAAGCTCATATTGTATTTTTAATATATCAGCTTCAATCTTATTCCTTGAAATATCAAGCGGACGACCAGATGATCGAAGTAGCACATCCGCCTGCTTCACAACGACACTCTTCCCTGATTTATTATCGACAACCTTAAACACATAATTGATATTACCATCACCAATTTCACTTACCTTCAGCTCTGCATCCATTGGAAATAGCTTTAATTCATCCGTCACAAACTGTTTCACGTCTTCATGCGCCATTAAAAAATGCTGTGTGAATTTGGACATCATACTTTCCTCCTGTAATTTAATTAAATCTGTAAGGACTTAACGTTTTCTTAAAAGATATTTATATTCAAGCTCTTTGCATGTTATTTTTTCTAACAAATGTTACTATTAGTATATAAGTTGTTCTTTTATAACTGAATATAAAAGGTTTCACGGAGAATACCGATCTTACCTTCCGCGTGTAAAATATTCAAGGTACAAAAGAATATTCATTTTTTGCTATCGTTCACGAGGAACTTCCCAAAACTGATGATAGACAAGTTGGGCAACTGTCTTCTAGAAGAAGCTCCTACGTATATCGATTGTTATATAATTCACATGATTAGTTAACCTTTACATCTTTCCCTTTTGGAAAGCCAATAGCAATAGATAGTAAACCGATCACTATCATTAGAATGGAGTACCAGTTATAAGGCATGATACTAACAGGTGATACTCCTGCCATGCCGCCAATTACTAATAATTGTCCTGCATATGGTAATAAACCATTGAATGCGGCAGAAAATATATCTAGTAAACTTGCCGTACGCGAACGAGAAATACCGAATTCATCGGAAATATCTTTCGCTAGCGGTCCTGCAGCGATGATGGAAATCGTATTATTGGTAGTTGAAATATCCATTAAACTAA
Organism: Virgibacillus dokdonensis; assembly: GCF_900166595.1. NCBI lineage: Bacteria > Bacillati > Bacillota > Bacilli > Caryophanales > Bacillaceae > Virgibacillus > Virgibacillus dokdonensis. The sequence goes on from NZ_LT745763.1 coordinate 3,966,092, forward strand.
CAAGGGCTGCAATGGAAAGTTCCCCACCTCGTGCTGTTTTCGTCTTTCTAGTAAGCGTATGAAGTAGCCAATCAATTCCTCCAAGATATTTCATTAATGCAACAAGCCCACCGACTAAAATAGCAATAATAGCCATATCTTCCATGCCTCTCATACCATCATGGGCAATCTTCATAAACTCAATAATTGTAAAATCTCCATGGAATAAACCAATAAACATACCTGCAAATATCCCTGTAACCATTACTGTAATAACTTGAACACCAACTAATGACAAAACGATAACTAACACATATGGAATGATATTTATTATGTTGTAGTCATAAGATCCAGAGATAGAAACCGTATTAATCGGAACAAAAGCCAATAAGATCATATTAATAACTACTGCTGGTAAAACCATTAAAATATTTGCTCTAAATTTATCTTTCATAGATATTTCTTGTGTACGCGTTGCTGCAATGGTTGTGTCAGATATAAACGATAAATTATCACCAAACATAGCCGCACCAACAACAACACCACATACTAATGCTACATTACATCCTGTTTTATCAGCAATATCAATAGCTAATGGTGCCAAAGCCGCAACCGTCCCCATAGACGTTCCCATAGAGAAACTAAGTACACAACCAATAATAAACAAGCCTGGCAAAATTAAATTGGATGGTAGAACACTAAGACCTAAATTTGTTACGGAATCAACAGCATGCATTCCACTAGCTACACCATGAAATGCTCCTGCTAAAATAAAGATAACAACCATTAAGATCAATGTGTGGTCGCCACCACCTTTACAAAACATCGTCACTCGCTCTTCAAACTTTGTCGGATTGTCTTTATTCGACATCATTAATGCAACGCCTGAAGCAATTAATATACCAATCATCAATGGCATGTTTTCAAAGCTACCTGACACTAAACCTGTTAACATATATAAAGCCAAAAAGATAATTAACGGGACAAGCCCCATAAATCTCCCTTTATTGGAAGTTTTGTTTTTTTCTTCTGTTTTCTGCATTAGGATTTTTCTCCTTTTCTCTATGATAGTTAGAAAACAAAAACCCCCCCAAATCCTTACTCCTTTCTACTATATTCTTTATATGAAACTTTATGTATACGCTCCCAACGACTTAATAGTAATTGAGTTAAAACAGAATGTCAATACATTTCAAAGAAAATCACAATTATTTTGTTTTGATATTTTGGCTTTTGTTTGCAAAAAGTTTGCAATTACGTTCTGAAACATTTACTTTTCGGTTTTTTTATGATAAAGTGCAAGTAGCAAATCGTAAAGGAAAGATTGTTTTGATGAAATATGATCGATTACAAGAAATTTTAAAACAACTCAATAATACCGGCAGTGTAAAAGTGACGGATTTGAGCAAAATGTTAAATGTAACAGAAGAAACAATCCGCAAAGATTTAGCAACCTTAGAGAAGGAAAAGAAGTTAAAACGCGTGCGTGGTGGTGCTTATCAGCCCAAAACACTTGATAAAGAAGTGCCTGTTTTATTAAGAGAAACGATGTTAAAAGAAGAAAAGCAAAATATGGCTGGTAAATGCTTGCAATTCATTGAAGACGGAGAGTCTGTCGCTTTAGACAGCTCCACAACATCATTATCTATAGCAACACTTTTAAGTATGACAACATTAAAAATTACTGTTATATCTAATTCATTAGATATTGCCAACGTCTTAAAGGATCACAAGTCTATTAAACTAATTATTATTGGTGGTAACTTTAGGAATGTAACACATTCCTTTATTGGTGTAAATGCCCAAAATGTAATATCCCGATACTTAATTGATAAAGCGTTTATTAGTAGCTCTGGCATAAGCTTGCATATTGGTCCAACCGATTACAGCGAAGAAGAATCGCTGATTAGAAAACAATTCTTACAACAATCAGAGAAAAATTATTTGGTAGTGGACCATACAAAATTTGATTTTCGCACAATCCATTTAATTGATGACTTTTCGCACATCTCTACCATTATTACAGACCAAAAGCCATCGCCAGAGTGGATGCATTTCTTTCAAAATAATAATATACAGTTGATTTATTAATTTGATTGATTCCTTTATGAATATACGTTTCCCAACAAAACATATATTTTAAAAGGAGTTTAAGATAAATCATGCAAAATTTTAACTACTATAACCCAGCAAACATTTACTTCGGGAAAGGCGAAGAACGTCGTATTGGTGAGCTTATTGACACAGAAAGTCATTCTAAACGTGTTCTTGTACTCTATAGTGGCGACTATATTTTTGATTTAGGTATTTATGATACCATTGAAACAAAGCTTCATGCCAAAAATATAAAGATTTTCAAAAATGGAGATGTGGTTCCTAATCCTGAAATTAGCTTAATCCGCAAGTTGGTGACAATTGTAAAAGAGCAGGAAATTGATTTCATTTTAGCTGTCGGTGGCGGTAGCGTGATTGACACAGCAAAAGCTGTAGCCTTTGGTGCATTATACGACGGGGATGCCTGGGATTTCTTTATTGGTAAGGCTGAAGTAAAGCAAGCACTACCAATTGGCGTGATTTCTACTGTTGCCTCTTCTGGTTCAGAAATGTCGAATGCTACCATTGTTTCTAACGCAGAACACAAATTAGGTGTGGAAACAAACCTGATTATTCCCGCATTTTCGATTCTCAACCCAGAATTCACAGTAAAACTGCCAAGCTATCACACTGGCGTAGGTGTATCCGATATTTTAACACATCTTTTAGAACGTTACTTTACTAAAATAGAGCATGTACAATTAACTGATTTTCTTCTTGAAGGTGCAGTACAATCACTTTTAATTAGCGGGCAACAATTGATGGAACAACTAGAAGATTATGACTTAAGAGCAGAAGTCATGTGGACTGCCGTCATGGCGCATAACAATAGCTTAGAATTAGGACGTGAACCAGACTGGGCCTCACATCGTATGGAGCATGAGCTTAGCGGGCAATATGGCATCGTTCATGGAGAAGGAATGGCCATCGTATTTCCTGCTTGGATGGAATATGTAAGTCAGTTCCACCCAGATATTTTTGTTAAGTACGGCGTTCGCGTATTTAACATTGATCCGTTTGCTCACTCGAAGGAAGAAATCATTCAATTAAGTATCGAAAAGACACGTGATTTCTTCACCCGTATGGGCATGAAGTCACGCTTGAGTGAATTGGAAATTGACGATACACATTTTGAAGAAATGGCAAATCGTGCAACGAAAAATAACACCCAAGCCATTGGACACCTTAAGAAATTAAATGCTACAGATATGGTGGAAATATTGAAATTAGCTTTGTAATAATTACTTGTATAGAACCAATAAAAATCCCCAGAAGTTAGAATTGCTTCATCTAACTCCTGGGGGAACACTCTCCTCTAGTCTATCAAAAACAGCTGTCTTAATAAATCTATATTGACATCCCATTCGAACTTACGTAAATAATCCATCCAATGTGTGCCTGTTATTTCTCCACTAATTACAATGGTTCCTAAGAAAATGCTTAAAATAATAAGAATAACTACATAACATATGATTGTTTCTTTCCACCCTGCTTTTTCTTGTGATGACTTCATTTTCTATTCTCCTTTCATGCTGTCATAATAATTATGAAACATGAAGAGAGAGATAATTGGAGTGGTACTTCATCCATTCCACCATTCGATGCGTATCTGTAGCATATAAACCCTTATCTGGAAAAAAATCCTCTAGGAAATATAATATGACATCTTCCTTAACAAAAGGAGCTTTTGTTAGAAACAGTGCATCCTTTGGCATCGGAACAGTAGGTGAAGTAACTTGTATCGCGTCGTCCTGAGACGCTTGTACAACAGACGTAATCGTTGTATCTTCTGCTATCAAATTAGGCATTTGATTGATTTTCTGTACAGCCTGACTCGATAGTAAACATGCGAATAACAGCAATAAGATGAACGATCGAAATAATCTGTGATGCAACTCACCCACCTCCTCTATTTAACTATACCTAAGTGAAAATAAAGTGCAAGCACTAGATGATCTTATTAATTATGAGTCAACAAATTTTGAAACTATTGTAATAGATTTTGAGTTTGTGTCAGATAATTCAACAGATGCAAATTAAATTAGTTCATTTTTTAAGCAAATGCAATGTTAGAAAAATGAACAACAATGTGAAATAGAGGTGTATCATCAAAAAAGGTGTCCATGTTACCATTATGTCGGATAATAAAAAAATTGGACTTAGTATTTATGAAAATCGTTTAATCCATTATAATAGTGGTTATTACGATGTAATAAATAAACCTATTGATATTGAATGGATTAAGCCCTTTTAATTAGCTACCAAAACCGCATGCTAGCTATTACCGCTTCTTCTAGTTTTATTCCTGCATAAACCTATTTAAGTTCTGTTTTAATTTTTAATAATATTTCTTTCTAAACCATAAGCAAATGAGCTTTATTTTAACAAGCAGAAATCCGTAATGAAAGGAAAAAGCACCCACAGATAGCAGGGCTACTTCTCCATTATTTCTTCGCTTTTTGCGCCCAATATGTTGCCAGTATGGGCCCGGATATGTTATGCCAAAAGCTAAAGATGGCGCTAGGAACTGCTGCAAGCGGACTAAAATGAGCAGCAGCTAATGCCGCACCCAAACCTGAATTTTGCATGCCAACTTCAATAGAAACAGCTTTTTGATCCGTGTTTGTTAGTCTAAATAACTTCGCAATAAAGAAGCCAACTAAATAACCAAACCCATTATGTAATATTACAACTGCAAATATGAGCAAGCCTGATTCGATGATCTTGTCTTTACTACCTGCAACAACAGCAGCAACAATTAAAACAATAGCAACTACAGAGACAAGGGGCATAATATCAACGGTTTTCTTTGCTTGTTCTTTTAAGAAAAGTTGGACAATTAATCCTAAAACAATAGGTAACAAGACAATCTTTACAACCGACATAAACATGCTTGATGCGGATACCTGTAACCACTCTTGCGCTAGAAAATAGATAATGGCAGGTGTTAACAAAGGCGCAAGCAATGTGGATACAGATGTGATAGCAACAGAAAGAGCTGTATTCCCTTTTGCTAAAAATGTCATGACATTAGAGGCTGTACCTCCAGGACAAGCTCCAACTAAAATAACTCCAATGGAAATTTCTGGTGGTAAGTTTAACCCTTTTGCTAAACCATAAGCAATAAGCGGCATGAACAAAAATTGTAAAACAACACCAATAGCTACACTTTTCGGTTGGCGAGCGACTTCCCGAAAATCATGCACCGATAATGTCATCCCCATCCCAAACATGATAATTCCCAACAAAATTGATATGTAATTACCAATCCATAAAAATTGCTCTGGCAACAAGAAAGCTATTACCGCCACCAACAATACCCAAATAGCAAATGTTTTTCCGATAAAGTGACTGAATTTGATAAATGCTTGCATCTTCCTACCTCCTATTCCAAATATTCTACCACAAAGTGAATATTTAATTTAGTAGGAATTTTACGTCGTCATCACTAAAGCGGTAATTTCTAATTCCAGCTAAACCATTTGCCATGTCCATCTATCTGGCCAATAATATGTATATGTTTCTCCCCTTTTATCACATAATCTAGATGAAGATTTGCATCACATATATTGTTATATAAATGGAAAATGTCTCTATTTTCACCCACTTTTTGTATGCTTGTTAGCAATTGTTGCTTTACCTCTTGCAGCATTTGATTTGCTACATGCGTATGAAAAATGCATAAGGACGCATTATGAGATGCTTGCTTAGCAATTTCAGAAAGTAACACCACCCCATCTCCCTCAATTAACTTTACAGGACAGGCTTGCATCTGTTGCACAGCCTTTCTGAACAAACCTAATCTATGCTTATGTCCTGGCCCAATCAAAGCTTCTAACCAATTTACATTCTCAGGATTATTAACTTCACTCACATACAAATCAACGCCAACTCGCCATGCAACTAGTGGACTTTCTTTATACAGAACAGGCATTCCAGTCCTTTCATCTCTGATGTTATATGCACATAAGAATGAGGGGCACCAAAACGATCTGCTTTCTTGTTATATAAATTATAGTAACGCTCCCTTACCTTTTTCTTGTTGCATTCATTTTTTATCATACAATTTAATAAACGGAAGCCAAATTAGAAATGCTAATGAAATAGCCCCCTGTTCGGCAAACGCGTATGACTATTCTGCCTTTTCAGATCGATAACACAATCTCTTAATTAAAAGATGGCGTATTTAATGACCACAGTTGGAACTGTGGTCGTTTTTTTATTAAAGGAGTTTCACGGCATTTTCATTATATCTTTAGTAAATGTGTTGTATTTATAGCGCCCCTACACTAACACAAAGTCATAAACGTGTTTCTTTGCTGGTCAAGACGCAACCATTGTCGGCTTCTACTCCTGTGACACGAACTCATTTTCATATCATTGGTCCCGAGATGAAACGTATGCCGATGAAAAAGTCGGTACTCCATTGAAAAGAATATCTGTAAATAGAATATCACCAAACGCATCTGACAGAACCTCTTAATATGTATAAAAAAGATTCCCCTCCGCATACATACCAATTGTTCGTTTGTAAATATAGCGTTAAATGATTGTAAAATATTCCGATTTCTATTGCAATGCAGACATGCACAATATATTATTTTCAGTGAACTAACAGTTAGTTTATCTTTTATTTCACTAAAACAAAATGGAGGAGTAACTATGAGAAAATTATTGCTCATGCTTGGAATAGTTTCAACCCTTATATTCATTACCGCTTGCAGTGAGGAAGGAAAAGAAGCAACTGAAGCAAAATCAGATAAGAAGTCGGAATTAGTCGTGTATACCAACCAAATTTCTGGTGATCGCGAGGAAGTAGCTAAAAGTTTAGTAGAAGAGCAAAATTTCGATTTTGAAGTTGTATTTGTGCAAGCTGGTGGAGGAGAAATGAAAGACAGACTTATCGCTGAAAAAAATAATCCACTCGCGGATGTTGTTTTGGGAGGCTCTCCATTAGAGCATTTAGCTTTAGCAGAAAATAATATATTAGCACCATTTACTCCTATTTGGGCAGAAGATATCGATTCCAGTTTAGTTGGACCAGAAAACAACTACTGGCCATGGGCCATCGATACCGTTCACTATACGTACAATAAAGATTTAGTTGGTGGGAATAATCAACCACCAGTACCGCAAGATTGGCCTGATTTAACAAAACCCGAATATAAAGATCAATACTATATTTTCGAACCCTCTGGAACGACAGGTGCTGTTCTGTTCGCTTCCATGCTTGTAAGATATCTGGACGATAATGGTGAGCATGGCGTATCAGAAGAAGGATGGAAATTAGTAAAAGATATTTATGCAAATGCCGTAAATCCAACTCCGCAAGATTGGCAAGAAGCACTGAAGGAAGACGTAACGGGAGGATTCATTTGGGGAGGCGGCGTGATTTCCGTTGCTCGTGACAAGAATATCGAACTAGATATTATGGAACCTTCTGTAGGTACACCGTTTTTACCTGCTCTTGTAGGAAAGATTCATACTGGTAACGAGGAGAAAATGGAAAACGCAGAAGAATTTATTAACTGGTGGGGTTCTGCCGACGTCCAAGCAACTTGGGGAGAAAAAACTGGACAAGCCCCAGCAAATAAAGAAGCACTAGAGAAAATTGGTGGAGAGATACAAGCATTGCTTGATCGTTTAGAAGCACAAGAACTTGACTGGAATTATATCTATGAGCATATGGATGCATGGCGTGAAAAAATGGCACTTGAATATGCACAGTAAACTAACATGAAAGTAATGAAGGGGGATATTCTTCCATCCCCCACTATTGGTTAGCATGACAGAATTATGATCTAAAAGCCTTTAACCAAAATTAAGTTACCTTCTATGTTCCAGCAATTTTGCAATCTGCATATACGACAACTTATATTCGCAATAATGAATGACAGGTTGTCTGATAATAAACACCTGTCATTCCACCAATGGGGGATTATGAATGATTGAATTACAAGATATTGAAATTGCCTATGATGATTTTATTGCCATGAATGAACTTAACATCACGATCAATGAAGGCGAATTTTTTACGCTGTTAGGTCCTTCTGGATGTGGAAAAACAAGTTTACTTCGAACCATTACAGGGTTTGTTTCTCCGTCTAAAGGACGAATTATTATTGATGGAAAAGATGTGACGGAGGAATCCGTAGAAAAAAGAGGCGTTGGCATCGTTTTTCAATCATACGCGATTTTTCCAACGATGAATGTATTTGAAAATATTGCCTTCGGGTTACGAGTGAAACGATTATCAAAAAAAGCAATAAAAGAGAAAGTATTGGAAATTGCTCGGATGGTTGATTTAAACGAGGAGCATTTACAGCGAAACGCCTCCGAACTATCTGGCGGACAGCAACAGCGGGTTGCCATTGCCCGTGCATTAGTGCTTCAACCAAAAATCTTATGCTTAGATGAACCCCTCTCCAATTTGGATGCAAAACTACGAAACCAATTGAGAGTAGAGTTAAAAAGACTGCAAAAGCAATTTGGGATTACAACCGTCTATGTCACACATGACCAGGAAGAAGCATTAACAATGTCTGATAAAATTGCTGTCTTCAACAATGGAAAACTGGAACAACTGGGCACGCCAAACGATGTATTTAACAACCCAACATCGGAATTTGTAGCAACATTTATAGGTGATAGCAACGTCTTAGAAACAAAAGAACTGGCTACTTTTTTAAACGCTAAGAACCTTTCTCGTCCAAGCGGGAAAAGCTACCTTCGTCTAAATCATGTACACACAAAGCCTATCAAAGAAGCGATAGAACTGGATGCTGTCGTAACAAACGTGGAATATTTTGGGCTTTATAGCAAATATACATTCAAAACCGTTTTTGGACTGACACTTCGCAATGTCGAGGTAGACCTTTCTAACCATATGAATATTGGCGATAACGTAACATTGTATCTAAAGCAAAGTGATTTCATCCATTTGTAGGGAGGCGATGAAAGACATGAAACAACTTATAAACGTAAAACAATGGAAGAAAAATAGTATGCGTCTACTAATCGGCGCCTTTCTACTATGGTTTGTCATTGCCTTTCTCATATATCCAAACTTCAACATCATTCTAGCAAGTTTTCGAACAGAATCAGGATTTTCCTTTGCTATTGTTCGTAAGCTATTCGAGTCGCCCATTGCCATGGATGGGTTAAAAAACAGCTTCATCTTAGCTATATCCTTAGCAATTACCACGAATATTGTTGGGGTCTTTATTGTACTTGTTTCCGAGTACTTTGAAATAAGAGGAGCTAAACTATTAAAAATTGGATATATGACAACATTTATTTATGGCGGAATCATATTGGTTTCAGGCTACTCGATGATTTACGGCGAAAACGGGATTGTGACAAAGACACTTGCTTCGTTTTTCCCTAATTTTAATGTGCAATGGTTTGGAGGGTTTTGGGCTGTTCTGTTTGTAATGACAGTATCTACGACAACCTCACATATGATGTTCTTAGGAAATGCGATTAAATCCATTGACAACTACACGATTGAAGCTGCTAAAAACATGGGTGCTTCGTCATTTTACATTATAAGAAGAATTGTTTTACCTGTCGTGTTGCCTACCATTTTTGCCATTACTATTTTGCAATTCTTGGGCGGGCTAAGTGCATTTGCTGCTCCCTTAATTATTGGCGGAAAAGACTTTCAAACCATTGCCCCATTAATTTTAGAATTAAATAAAATCCCTGGGTCACAAGGGTTGGCACTTATGCTTTCGTTAGTACTCGGACTGACAACGATTTTGCTATTAATCTTATTCACGAAACTCGAAAAAGGTGGAACTTTTTTCTCTATATCAAAAACAAAAGCAGTATATGTCAAACAGAAGATTAATCATAAAACACTTCATATCTTTGTTCATGCTATAGCTTACCTACTGTTTATCATTTATGTCATGCCAGTGGTTTTAATCATTGCATTCTCTTTTACCAATTCTGCTGCCATTCATGAAGTAAAATTAAGCTTTTCCGCATTTACTCTAGATAACTATCAAACAGTATTTCATGATATAGAAAAGATTACCCCGTTTTTTAATAGTGCTAATTTTTCTATCCAAGCAGCAATTGCAGTTACAATAATTGTTTTGTTAGGTGTAGGCATAAGAAGAAAGCATGACAATTTTTTTACCCAGTTTATTGAATATGCATTTTTAATACCATGGATGCTACCATCTACGTTAATCGCAATTGGATTTTTAACCACTTATGATGAGCCGAAATTAATTATTGGAAACAAGGTGTTAATCGGTACAACCGAAATATTAGTGCTAGCGTATATCATTATTCTCATTCCGATTACTTCCAGACTATTACGAGCTTCCTATCAATCTGTGGATCAGGATTATGAGCGGGCTGCAAAATCGCTCGGCGCGAGTTCATTTTACACGTTTCGTCGAATCGTCTTACCTATGCTCCTGCCAACGGTTCTCGCATTAATTGTCTTAAATTTCAACTCACTACTATCGGACTATAACATCGCAGCATTTTTATCGCATCCTTTAAAGGAGCCGCTCGGTTTATTGATTCGCAGATATACATCTGTGGAAGCGACTGGCGATACACAAGCATTAATCTATGTCTTCTCGACAATTTTGATGGCGATTGCCGCCATCACCGTTTCGATCGTTTATGGCTGGTTATTAAAAGAAAAGAAGAAATAAGGGAGGATGTACAAAATGAAATACACCACTATCTTAAACAATCTATTGGAAAAAAATGATTGCTTAATTGCTTGTCACCAAGGGTCGGCAGGAGGGAATATTTCCTACAACACATATCGGTCCATGCTGAATGCCATTCGTCAAGGTGCTCATATTGTAGAATTTGATATTAGTCGATCAAAAGACGGTATCTTTTATATTTTTCACGAGCATGAAGAGCCCATTCGCTTGAATCAACAAGAAAAATTTCGCGAATTTACCTCTGATGCATTAAGTCGTATGCCTTTACTGAATATGAATATGCAAGCTGTCGATTCCCCACCAACAGTGAAACAATTTATGGCAGCTATGAAAAAGCATCCCCATACATTATTACATGTTGATCATGCCAAGAAATGGGGAAAAGAGCTTTTGGAACATTTCGATCAATTTGAAGATCAACGAGAATCTATTATAATTAAAACAGATGTTGAAGCAACCGATTATTTGGAAGTATTAGCACAGCATGAGGTGAAATATATGACGTTGCCAAAGGTCTGGAGTGAAACTGACTTTAAAACCATTATGTCGTATCGTGATCACATTAATATCATTGGATTTGAAATGATCTTTGATGATCCGCAAGCAACTTATGTATCAAAGGAAACTTTACATACACTTCGAGAAATGGGCTACCACACCATGATTAACGCCATTGTTCTTTGGAATGATCGCCTATCACTTTGCGGTGGATTTGACGACGATATCTCCTTATTGGAAGACCCAGATTTGGGGTGGGGAAAGCTGCTAGAGATGGGTTTTGATATTATTCAAACAGATTGGCCACTACCATTAAAAGTATATCTTGAACAAAAAGGAGTTAATCTCGTCTATGAGCCTTGAACCTACATCGCCACGATATGAATTTGCAATCAACTTAATCGACTCTTGCAAACTTCTATTAGAGCAACATTCCATTGAAAATATAGAAGAAAAAGATCACGATAAAGATTTAGTTACCAATCTAGATAAAGTACTTAATACGCATATTATTCGTGAAATTAGCAACAGATTTAATGATAGCATTGTCGGTGAGGAAGAATCAAAATCAGGAAACAAACAAAATAGCTGGTACATTGATCCTATTGATGGAACGACAAACTTCATTTATCGTCATCGTGAATTTGCTATATCCATCGCCTTCGAAGGAAATGAAGAAAAATTTGGACTCGTTTTTGATGTAAAGGAAGACACACTATATCACGCTCATACCAACTTGGGAGCTTTTATTAATGGTCAACCTTTTACCCGACCAAAAACAGCAGCATATGGAATTATCCATATTAACCCCAGCTACCTAAAGGAAGCAAAATATGAAGCATTTGCCAATCGCTTTAAAGGTGTTCGTTACCTAGAAGTTTGTGCTATCGAAATCATTCGAGTAGCAATTGGAGAAGCGAGCTGCTTTTATAGAAGAGATCAACAAGCATGGGATTATAAAGCCGCGGTTATCTTCGCAGAAATGGTCGGCTTACTTGTAGAGGTGACAGAAAATCAAACCGTTCTAGTAGGTACAAAATGGAACGAGTTTCTTGAAGAAATCAACAAACACGAAAGGAAAAGTGTTTTGGGGGATTTATAAAAAATAACGAGCATAAACCTTGCTCACTAAGACTATTACAGCGCTTCTTATCAACACGAAATGAATAAAGAGCTTAGAAAAACTTGGCTGCTCGTCAAGCTCTCATGGAGAACCTTTCAGGGATATTTAATAAAACCTATTGGAACGAAATGATCATGTAAGGTGCTGGAATCGCCAGCTGATGTGGCATAGCACCTTACATTTTGATTCACAATAAGCCAAAAATTGGAGGTGCTTTTATGGTGAAGTTGGAGGACGTCGCCAAAAAAGCTGGTATTTCTAAAACAACTGTCTCACGCGTATTAAATAACGACAAAACCATTACAGTGACGGATGAAACGAGAGAGAAAATACTGGCGGCCGTTGAAGAATTAGGATATAAGCCCTTACGTAAAAAAAGGACAAAACCAAAGCAATACCATGTGGCAATGATTCATAACAATGAAGCATTTAAAAGCACTGTAGATAGAGCCTTCTACTTTTCCATTCGTAATGGATTAGAGCATATGGCGCTGAAGAAGAATGTGACCATTGTAAGTTTACCACTGGATCATTTAACAACGATCTCTACTACGAATACGACTTTTGATGGCGCCATTATTCTCGGAAATCTTTCCAAAGATGAACATGATTTTATTCGTGAGTATATTCATTCGCAACATGTAGTTGTTATTGGTCTTGCAAATCCTTATGCCGATCAATATGACCATATTTCATTTAATACAAGACAGGCTGTGTATAAGGTACTGGACTATTTAAGAGAACTTGGTCATGAACAAATTGGCTGCTTAGGTGCCGAAGAATCATCTGATCTATTAAACACTGATTCACGCAAATGGCATTTCACCAATTATATGAAAGCACTAGATCTATATCATGAAGATTGGATTATTTTTGGAGACAAGGGAATAGAAGCGGGGCAAGAAATCGCTAAAAAATTACTAGAACTTGAAGAGATACCAACGGCTTTGTTTGTTGCTAACGACCCAACAGCAATTGGTGTAGTGCAAGCATTGCAAGATGCAGGGCTAAAGGTTCCAGAAGACATGTCGGTCATTGGATTTAATGGTGACTATACAACGGAATATATTTACCCCCCATTGTCTACATTAAAAGTAAATACAAATGAAATGGGGCAAGAAGCGATTATTACCGTTCTAGAACGGATCAAAGGATACAGGAAACTAGCTAAAAAAGTAGAAATAGCAACACATATTATTGAACGGAAAAGCTGTGCTTCAATAACAAAATGATATGTAACATCCGTTTTACTGTCATATAAATAGATATAAGCAAAAACGGGCAGAGGTAATTTTGCTTGTTTGTACTATTACAATAGTTAATGTGGCTCTATCGTATAAAAAGGCAAAATGACAAAACATAATTCATTGTGTTCCATAAATTTTTATCCAGCTTGTAAATTTTCATTTCAAAAATTAAAGCCTTCAGAAAACATTTTCTAAAGGCTGCTTTACGTCTCAAAAGGAAGGCTAAGACAACCTAGCCATCTTAGAAAGTTCAGCCAAAATCACCTATGGCATAAGCTTTAGTGTTGCTTATGCCATCAGTCTCGCCTTCCTTTCATAAACCTTATCTGACCTGTCCTTTATACTTCCTCTTTAGACCAGCATTTTTCTATTCCCTCAATAAATCCGCTACGATTTTTTCATTCCGTCTATATAGTTTTTCATTGTGAGAGGATACCATTGCTGTTTTCGTTGCTTCGGGTTCAAGGTAAAGTTTGGCTTGATTGACTGCGTTTGCTGCATCTTGAAAAGCACCAGCAATAAGATGAAGCTTACCGTCATGATGTAAAATATCTCCTGCAGCGAATAAGCCAGGGATAGAGCTTTCACTACTGCTTGATCCAGCTATAAAATAATTATCAAAGATTTGAATATCAAGTGGGCTGTCCTCTAATAATGATTTGTCTCTCTCATAGCCATGGTTCACAATAACCTCGTCAATCGGAATATATTGCTTTACACCTGACTCTCGATTTTTCAGTGCTACTTTTTCTATCCGATCGCCAGAGGCATTTGCCATTAATTCCGATATTTCAGTTTGCGTGAAGCAAACAACAGAATGATTTTGTAAATATGTAATCTGGGATTCATGGCAAGAAAAATCGCTTCTACATGCAATATATACTTCTTTCGCAATACCTGATAATTCTTTAGCCCAATCCGTGGCAGAATTTCCCCCACCAGAAATTAATACACGCTTATTCTTAAAATCTTTCAAATTCTTTATCGTATAATGCAGATTTTTATTTTCAAAGTCGCTCGCATTAGCAAGTGGTAAACGTTTTGGATTTAATATCCCCCCACCAACTGCTACGATTACGGTCTTAGAATAATGCACATTTCCTGAGGACGCTTTCACAACAAAGAAACCAGCTTCATTTTTGTCAATGGATACAACTTCCTCATTGAACACTACCTCAGGGTCAAAGGTAAGCCCTTGCTGCACCATATTTTCGACAACTTGTTGTCCTGGAAGTGGTGGCATCGCTCCTATATCCCAGACAATTTTTTCAGGATATACATTCACTTTTCCACCAAGAAAAGGATGATATTCAATAATTTTCGTCTTCAATTCACGTAGACCACTGTAAAATGCTGAAAAAAGCCCAGCTGGCCCTCCTCCAACAATCGTTACATCATACACGTCTGCCTCAGATATATGAATCATTTGGATGCTCCTCACAATTGAAAATGATTATCAGTTGCATCCATCTTATAATATTTTACAACGTGTTGCAACCCTTTTTGTAGAGTTACTAATAAAGCTTGCTTTTCACCATATTAATTTTAATACTAGCAATTGACAAACAAAAAGATACGGTATATTATTCTGGTATTGATAATCATTTTCAATTAAAGGGTAAATCAATTTTTTGTTATTCAGGGAGTAAACGTTCTCAAAAAATTCCACTGTATGATCAATAAACTTTACCCTTTCGCTATATACATAAAGAAAGGAGGATAAGAAAATGTTTCGTTTAACCGCAAATGACTTAACTGTTGGCTATGACAAAGTGCCCATTATACAAAATTTATCCGTTACTATTCCTGATAAGCAGATCACATCCATCATCGGTAGTAATGGTTGTGGAAAATCCACTTTGTTAAAAGCAATGACAAGAATCATCCCTTATGAAGGTGGTTCAGTCCTGTTAGATGGTTCCCAAATTGCCATGATGAAAACAAAGGACGTTGCTAAGAAAATGGCCATCCTCCCCCAATCACCAGATAGCGCAAGCGGATTAACAGTTGGTGAATTGGTATCTTACGGACGCTTTCCACATCAAAGTGGATTAGGTAAATTAAAACAAGCAGATATCGATGTAATTCATTGGGCAATGGAGGTAACTGCTATAATAGATTTTAAACACCGCACTGTAGATGAATTGTCTGGCGGTCAAAGACAGCGCGTGTGGATTGCCATGGCTTTAGCGCAAGAAACGGACATCATTCTACTTGATGAACCAACAACCTATCTCGATATGGCTCATCAACTAGACATTCTTCAACTGCTAGAGCAACTGAATAAGCAAGAAGGTCGAACCATTATAATGGTTTTACACGATATCAACCAAGCGGCTAGGTTCAGTGATCACTTGCTTGCCATGCGTTCGGGACAAATTATTCAAACTGGGAGTCCCAGAGATGTCCTTACCAAAGAAATGTTACGAAATGTATACGAAATAGACGGAGAAATAGGGAAAGACCCACGTACAGGTAAACCAATCTGCATCACTTACGATCTAATTAAACAAAAGGAGCAACATAACGATGAAAAAACAATTCATTCTGCTATTTAGCATCCTCATTCTTGTACTTAGTGCTTGTAATACGAACGATGAAAAGAAAGAAGATAACGATAAAGCAGCTTCAGAAAATGAAAAAGATATCATTACCTATGAATCTGAAGACGGTCCTGTAGAAGTTCCTGCCGACCCGCAACGTGTCGTTGTGCTTAGCCAATTTGCTGGAGATTTAATCAAACTTGGCGTCCATGTTGTTGGTGCTGACTCATGGGCGAAAGATAACCCGCGTTTTGAAGAATTAAAAGACGCTGCCACCGTTTCTGAAGATAATTTGGAACAAATCATCGAGCTAGAACCAGATCTAATCATCGGCTTATCTTCCACTAAAAATATAGACAAGTTAAAAGAAATTGCACCGACCGTTACATTTACTTACGGAAAAGCTGGTTACCTAGATCAACATATTGAAATTGGCAAGCTCGTAAACAAGGAAGAAGAAGCCCGCAAGTGGGTAGAAAATTTTGAGAAAGAAGCAAAAGATGTCGGTAAACAAATTAAAGATAAAATTGGCAAAGATGCTACGGTATCTGTCATCGAAAAGTTCGATAAACAATGGTATGTGTTTGGCGATAATTGGGGGCGTGGTACCGAAATTCTCTATCAAGCCATGGGACTAAAAATGCCTGAATCAGTGAAAGAACAGGCGTTAAAAGATGGTTATTACGCTCTTTCAGAAGAAGTTATCCCTGATTTTGCAGGTGATTATTTAATTGTTAGTGATCAATCTGGTGCAGAAGATACTTCTTACTTAGAGTCGGATACGTTCCGAAGCATTCCTGCTGTACAAAATGATCAAATATTTGTTGTTAATGGAAAAGAATTTTACTTTAATGATGCGTCAACACTTGAATATCAATTGGAGTTTTTCAAAGAAAAATTTTTAGGGGAATAAACGGTGAAGAAAGTAAAAAGAGAAATCCAACATACGGCTTTTCCAATCAAATTAATCATCGCTATTATAGTATGCTTCTTCACATTCCTTATAGCAACAAAAATGGGTGCAAAAGAAACGAGTTTTGCTGACGTTTTTGTTGCGTTTTTCCAAAAAGGTAGTTCTGAAGGCTATTCCGTTATTCGGGATATTCGTTTACCAAGAGAAGTTGCCGTGATGTTTGTTGGGGCAGCTCTTGCTGTCTCCGGTGCCATTATGCAAGGGATGACACGTAACCCCTTAGCTGATCCTGGGTTACTTGGTTTAACTTCCGGTGCCAATGCTGCATTAGCATTCGCACTGGCCATGTTACCGAGCGTAAGTACTTTTGGAATTATGGTGGCATGTTTTATTGGGGCTGCAGCAGGTGCAGGGCTCGTCTTTGGTATTGGCTCCATGCAAAAAGGTGGCTTTACCCCTGTTAAATTAGTATTAGCAGGCGCTGCCATTTCTATCTTTTTACAAGCAGTTGCGGATGCTATCGGTTTATATTTTAAAATCTCCAAAAACATCTCCCTTTGGACAGCAGGAGGTGCTATTGGTACGACATGGCAACAGCTGTCCATTGTTGTTCCATTTATTTTAATCGGGTTACTATTTGCATTGCTTCTATCTCGTCAAGTAACGATTCTCAGCTTAAATGAAGATGTTGCCACTGGTTTAGGTCAAAATACAAGGCGAATTCGTTGGCTGTTATTTATTGTGATTGTTATATTAGCTGGAGCCGCCGTCTCGTTAGTCGGGAATATGGCATTTATCGGCTTAATGATCCCTCATATTGTACGAGCGATTGTTGGTGTTGATTATCGTCATATCATTCCGATGTCTATCTTTACTGGAGCCATCTTTATGTTGCTTGCAGATTTAGTCGGACGTATGATTAATGCACCAATGGAGACACCAGTTGTATCCATTGTTGCTGTTCTTGGACTCCCGTTCTTTCTATTTGTTGTGCGAAAAGGAGGAAGCGCATTTCAATGATTCCATCCCAACTAATACGCAAACAACGTATCATTATATTCATTTTACTACTACTTATTATCATGACGTCCATCATAGCAATTGGCGTAGGCCCATCTTCTGTGTCTATGGATCGTTTAATTCCGACTATTTTAGGAAACGGAACATTTAAAGAAGACTTCGTGTTTTTCTCTATTCGCTTACCACGACTTATTATTATCGTGTTAGCCGGCATGGCACTCTCACTTTCTGGGGCTATTTTACAGGCATTAACTAGAAACGACTTAGCTGATCCTGGAATCATCGGGATAAACTCGGGAGCTGGTGTAGCTATTGCCGTATTCTTTTTATTTATGCCAATAGAAGTAGGAAATTTTGTATATATGCTACCTGTTGTCGCTTTTATCGGTGCTATGGCTACTGCCATATTGATATATATATTTTCCTACCAAAGAAAAACCGGTCTAAATCCTATCCATCTTGTTCTTGTTGGGGTTGGATTTTCCATGGCATTATCTGGTCTTATGGTCATCCTCACATCCGGTGCTAAAAATGAGAAAGTCGACTTCATCGCTAACTGGTTGGCAGGAAATATATGGGGAACAGACTGGCCATTTATCTTAGCTCTGCTCCCATGGATTTTGATTTTATTTCCATATACATACATAAAATCACACCAGTTAAACATATTTGGGATGAGTGAACCAGTAGGTATTGGGCTTGGTATGCATATAGAAAAAGAAAGAATCGTATTATTAATGGTAGCCGTTGCCTTAGCAGCTGCAACCGTATCTGTGACAGGTGGAATTGCCTTTATTGGATTAATGGCACCACATATCGCAAAAGGGCTCGTCGGGCCAAGACATCAGCTATTCCTGCCAATCACTATTCTGATTGGTGCTTGGTTATTACTAGTAGCCGATACGATTGGCAGGAATATATTGCAGCCAGAAGGCATTGCCACAGGTATTGTCGTGGCAATTATCGGAGCACCGTATTTTATTTATCTACTATTAAGAAGCAAATAACATGAGCGAGTGGGTAGTGCCCACTCGATACCACCAATTTCTTTACCGTTTGTACGAAATTAAGCCCCCCTTCTAACATCAGTAGGCCATTTTCCACATACGCAGCTTTATTTTTTTGTACGAGTTTAATTAATGACTGGTTATCAAAACCGCCAATATAGGCATCATTAATTGTGATGAGGTCGTTTAGCTTATAAACTTTATTTTTCAAGCAATAGTTCTTTATTTCCATAATTTCACTCCGTATTATAGAAAATATTCTCCAGGCATTCACCTATAAGCATTAATTATAACGGCTAATAATGGATAGCTATACAAGATAAAAACAACACTAAATTCAGTAAATTCTTTTATTTTCAAAAGCTGATGATGTGTTGATTCTCAAGAAAACCATCACGCTTATGATACGCCACAACTTAAGCCTCCACATATACTTACTCCTGATCAGATATTTTTGCGTGGACAACAAAGCGCCCCTCATCCGGGTCGAGTGTATAATCACAAGTGGATAGTGTAATAATCGTATCCTTTTCATTCACGTGTACATCAGATTGGAATACTGATTTATCTTTAATTTCATTAACTAATTGTCTGTACTCATCTTGGGTAGAGAAATGTGTTTGAATATAATCAAAGTCTGTTGTCGTGTGATAGACAGAGAATACTTCTGCTTGATAGCTCTCATATTTCGTATCAAAATAAACGCTACGATGGTTTGAAAAAAATTCTTCATCCGTATATTTTCTTAAATTATGAAACATAGACCCATCCTTCATGTTATGCCCATATAAAACAATATTTGAATTGTATGCATTCACATTATTACGATAGTCCATAAAAATACTACCGGCTCTTGATTGTTCTTCTTTGTAATTCCGATATAAATAATGCTCATTATTCTCTGCTTGTAAAATTGGATAATTTATATTTGTCTTATCAATAGCAAGCCAACCAATAATGTCCGGGTTTATTTTGTGTAGCTCTTTAAATTGCTTTCTTATTTCACCTTTTTCAACTTCTGATGAATCTGAAGCCTTTGTTTGTGCTGCATATATATCCTGTACATCAGCCAGTACTTGTCTATTTTGATAGTAATCCAATCCTAATGAAACTAATTCATATGCTGAATAGACAAACACTCCAAGACATATAGTGATCAACAGATTAGAAAGCGATTTTCTGATTTTCTTACCACTCATTTTATCACTCCACATTTGAATCTTAAATTCCAATGGGTATTGTATAAATCCCTGTATCTTTGTTTTCTTTGATTAAAACATTTATTCCGTAAACTTCCTTCATAAGCTCATTAGTAATTACATCTTTGGGCACACCTTTTTTAACTATTTGTCCATGTTTCATAGCAATAATAATGTCACTATATCGGATTGCCTGATTAATATCATGAAGTACCATAACGATCGTTATACCTAAATCTCTATTTAGTTTTTTAATAAATTCTAATAGCTCATATTGATAATAAATATCCAAATAAGTCGTCGGTTCATCTAAAAACAGAAAAGGAGTACGTTGAGCTAAAGTTAGCGCAATCCAAACACGTTGTTGTTCTCCACCGGATAAAGTATATAGGGCATGGTTTCTTTTCTTAGATAAATTTGTTTTTTGGAGTGCCCATTCAATTACTTTAGCATCCTCTTGCTTATTATTAGCTAAAAATGACTTATATGGCAATCTGCCATAACTAATTAATTTTTCTACTGTCATATCAGCTGGTGCGCTGTTTCTTTGATGTACAACGGCTACCTTTCGGGCAAATTCTTTTGATCGAAATTCAACTAATTGTTTTCCGTCTAACCGAACATACCCTTTATGAGGAGTGATTTGATTGGACATTATTCCAAGTAATGTTGATTTTCCACTCCCATTTGGCCCAATAATTGTAGTAATTTTCCCGCGATTAATCTCTCCGTTTACATCAACCAAATGATTGTTTTTAAGGTCATACGAAAAAGTTATATCTTTAAGTTCCATAAACTCGATCACTCTTTCTAAGCAAAAATATTAGAAACGGTCCTCCTATTAACGCCATAATAATAGAAGCAGGAATTTCATTTGGTGCAATAATAATTCTCCCTAATGTATCGGATAATAATATTAACAAAGAACCTAAGAGTGCTGAAAAAGGAATAAGAACTTTATGATCAGTACCGACTAAGATTCGACCAATATGTGGGACAAGCAAACCCACAAATAAAAATAAACCTGCTGTTGCAGTAGCAATACCAGCTAACAAAACAGCAATTGATGAAATAACAAATCGAGCAATATTTACATTTAATCCTAAGCTTTTCACAGTTTTATCTTCTAAGGCTAAATAATTACACCAAGCAAAAACCAAACAGGCAAAAATCAACCCTATTGTACCGTAAACAACGATAATCTCAACATCCGCCCATTTTTTCATAGATAGCGTAGAAGTAGTTACTTCTTGTACCATGGAAGAGGTATAACTACCTCGATAATTAAAGGTTTGACTTAAGCTTGTAAAAATGGCATTAATCGCAACCCCAATTAAAATCATTCTTAAAGGATCTAAACCCGACTTCCAAGAAAATGAATAAACCAAGAAAAATGCAATTGCACCGCCTAAAAAAGCAAATAATGGTGTATAGAAGAATAACGTTGGAAAAATACTTATCATCAACATACTCATAAATCCCGCACCGGAAGATACACCAATAATTCCAGGTTCAGCTAATGGATTTCTCATTACTGCTTGAATAAGTACACCCGAAACAGATAATGCCGCTCCAGCAAAAATAGCGATTATAATCCTTGGTAATCGTAAATCTTTAACTACTTCGACGTCATTATTCGTTCCCGAAATTAAACCTTGAATAAGTTCCATAAAGGTTACACGAATACTTCCTGACATTGCCGAAAACAGGATTACGGAGACGAGTAATATAATAATTGTTACAAAACTAATGATTCGCTTATTCACTGTGGTCACTCTTTTCTATCTCCTTACCTTTATTTTCCTCAGGATACAACATGTTATATAATTCATCTAATGCTTCCGGGGCTGCTAGATTAGCTGTTGTCCCGAAAAGAAGTTCTTCTAAGTCGTATACTCGACCATTTTTCACGGCGTCAAAATGCTTCCAAATATCATTTTCTTTAAATTCCTTATCAAACATCTTAACGACTTCATCAGGCATACCATGTGCTGCTCGTAAAATAATATCTGGATTGGCCTGTTGTAAATGTTCCGTATTAGAAGCTAGGTATTCAACCTTCTCCCCTGAAAACACATTGACACCACCAGCTATTTCAACTAAATCTCCAATGTAGGAGCGGTCCGTTGCTACTAAATAACTACCTGGTACTCCCATTAAAATAAGAACACGTGGTGGTTTCTTACCATGCGTCTTTTTATTAATGTCTGCTACCTTTTCGTCAAAAGTTTGTACGATTTTTTTTGCCTCTGCTTCACGGTCGAATTCTTTGCCAAGATTTATTATTGCTTTATGCATATTTTCTACACTTTGGAGGTTAATATATCTCGTATCTATGCCCGCATCATCAAATACAGATTCTAGATCGTACTTTAGTGTTGTCACAGACAGTATTTTTTTTGGTTTTAGTGACATAATTAGTTCCATATCAGGACTCATTGGATTACCAACTTCTGTTACATCATCATACCTTTCTGGTAAATCTTTATAACTTGTCGGAATTCCGATTAAGTCTAGTTTTAGTGCATTCATTATTTCTGTAACGGCAACTGTAGTTGAAACAATACGATTATTATCAGGGTCACTTACCTCCCCCACAGTAGCTTTTCCTCCATCTGAGCAACCTACTAGCCCAACGACTACTACTACAATCAAAAGAAACATGTAGGCTTTTTTCATAAGTTTGCCCCACCCCTACACTGAAAAAATTGAATAATATTTACTTGCCTGAGAACATTGTTGTTTTCCTTATATACATACTTCAATTATTTTAAATCTGGAAAATAGCATTCTGGAGTCTTGTCAATTGTGACAAGACTCCAATATCAATCTTTTATTAAATAGAACGGAATTTTTTACGTAATTTAAATGCTATAGGAATAAACGAACCAAATAATAAACTAGCAAACAAAATAATTTTAGCTGGATCATTAGTGGTTGGATTATTGGTTTTATTTACATCTTTCTTTGCAGCTAATTCCTGTTTATCGCCTTGGTCTGCATTACGATCAAATTTTGGGCCCTGACCATTATTATTTAGCTTTTTTATTGGTAACTGTATTTCGTCTTCTACTTTTATTTTTGGATACGTTTCTCCACCCTTAAGAAGCTCAATAGAACTAGGATCAAAATGAAATTGCACGTCATATTCATGATGATAACCTATTTCTGGAATATCTACTTTTACCCACGCATTCAATTTCTTATCTAAATTTTCCACAGCAAATTCAATCACACGAGTATCTGCTTTAGGATCATGACTTAAAACTTTGGGTTTTATTAGCTTTCCATTGTGGTATACTTTGAAATCGGTAATCCACGAACTGTTTTTAAAGGTAATGGCAACTCTTTTTTTTCCGTCCTTTACTTTTAAACTAGCAGGACTAATGACATAATCATTCATTACAGATTTCTGATCTGTATCCTGTTTTAACACTCTATAAGCAATAGAATATTCTCCATTCTTCAAGTTCTTTGGATCAATTTTTTGTCTGTCTGAAGAATTTTGATTAAGTTCCTTATTTTTATTTTTATGTTTATTTTTATGTTTATCCTCTGGATCGTTATTTGATTCGTTTTTGTCTTTATTTGCATCTTCTTTCGGACCCACATTTGAATCTGTAGGTTTTTCTTTTTCTACCTTTTTTATACTAGATTCATTAAAAGATAACCTTAATGGTTGATCACCCGTGTGAACGCCTGCTTTGTACTGAACCCGTGCTTTCATTGGAGTAATAAGTTCTCTTAGTGCATATGTGACAATTCTGGAATTACGCTGTTCATTTATTTCCTCTTGTATTGGTTCTTGTCCATCAATTTGAAATCCAGTTACTGTTTGATGATCCTTTAAGGTAAGTTTCACATATGTTTTTCCATCTTTTACATATATAAAAGCCGATTCATCGATATAACGTGCCATTCCTGATGGTTTATTTTCCTTGGCATGTAACGTAGCAACATTAATTGTATAATTCCCATTCTCTAATTCGATAACAGATGGCTTTTCTAACTCTGAATCAGGTTCTTCTGGCTTTGGCGTTTCTGGATTAGTTGGCTCTTCTGCCAATGGGATATTTGACGTATCAAATTTAAAGCGAATATTATATTTGTTATCATATTCAAATCCGGGGATCCCCGTAACAATAATATGCACTTTGGCATTTACAACTTCTTCAATATTGTTAACTTCAAATTGTACTAGACGTGTATTATCTGTTTTATTTTCACTAATGACTGTAACATCAACAAATTCTTGCCCATTGTTAACTTTAAAGTACTGCCACCATGAACTGTTTTTTAAAGTAGCTTGTATTTTGTATTTTCCTTCTTCAATAAACAGTTTGGCTGGCTTCTCCATATAACCATCAGCTACTGATACTTTGTCCTCATTTTCTTTCCAAATTTCAAATGGTAATTCATATTCTCCATTAGCAAATACTTTATCAACTTCCTCAGCTGATAATGGAGATAATGATGAAGTAATGCCCATAACGATTAAGATGGCAACTAAAAACAAAGCCCCTAATTTTTTCATCTTTCTCCTCTTTTCTGTTTATTTTTATTTAACTGATATTTTCCTTAAGATCACGAACCCTGAAGCAAATAACGTTGCTGTCAATAAGAAAACAGGGGTGTTATCTGAAGTTTTTGGATTTTTTTCAGGTTCTGATTTGTTCCCAGTATGTTTCGTTCCATCGGTGGATTGTTTTTCAGCTTCTACGTTATTCTTAGATTCATTATTTGCAGGTGAAGACGTCTTATCTCCCATCTTTAAACTTGAGGTATCAAATTGAAACCGAATATTATATTTGTTGTCATAATCTATATCTGGCACAACCACATGTATATTTGCATCCAGTATCTGATTCAAATCTGCAACATCAAACTGAACAACCCTTGTATCATTACTCTCACTGACAACAGTGACTGGCTTTGATTGAATATGAAAAGACTTCCACCATGAACTATTCTTCAAAGTAAGTTGCACGATATTCTTTCCATTTTTAACAATTAATTTACCTGGGGATTTTAAATAATCATTCGTCATTGATCTCTCATTTGAATCCCCTTTCAATACTGTGAAAGGTAAATTATATTCCCCTTCATCATAATTCGACGCAGCTTCTATAGATGTACTTTCGACAGAGAAGACTGCTATTAACATTAATAAAAATAAAATTATTTTCTTTTTCACTTTGTTCATTCCTCCTTCGAGCTCCTCTTTTTTCTAATTTTATAAAACACTACAGAAAAAACTATTAAAGCAATCAATAAAAGAGTACCGTAGAGCAATGTATTTGATTCCTTTGGTTCCGTTGATTTATTGGAGACCTTTGAATCCTTTTCTTCCATCGCTAAAAAATCTTCATCACTTATATCCATTTTTTCTATCGTTTGTTGATCTAATTTCTTTAAAGTATCTAAGTCAAAATCAAATCGTACTGTATATCGATGATCATAAACAGGATCCATTGTTTCAATAAACACATGCATTTTAAACGCAATGGGTTCAGTTAAATCTCGATCTACCTGAAATTGAACTATTCTTGTATTTTCCTTTTTATTCTCTTGAATTACTTTCACATCAACAAAAGAGTCCCCTAAAGGTGACTGTAACTCCTTGGTCCACTCACTATGATTTAACATAAACCGTATATAATGCTTACCATTATGTACAATGTATGTTGCTGGTTTCTCAAAATAGTCATTGGCAATAGATACTGAATCTGTTTGTGCGTGTAGTATAACGTAATCCAATGAGTATACTCCTTCTTCTACATTTGGTAACTTAGACTTTGCATAACTAGTTTCTACAGGAAACCAAATATGGGAGACAGAGTACAGGAGTACTAAAATAAGTATTAAAATTTCAGACCAACGTTTTTGCATTTATTCCCCCCCTGCTTCCAAAGATATTGATTCTCATTCTCAAATAGAATTAAAATAAAAGAAGTTTTCATAACTTCTAAGTCTTAAAATCTATTTGTAATTAATTACGATCCCCCTTTTATTAATAATGAGAATCATTTTCAATTACCTATCAACTAATACCTTAGCAAAATAAAATGTAATGTCAACCACTATTTCTGTTTTTTTCTTTATTTATGCAATTATCTGCAATTATATTGACAATGATAATCATTATCAATATAATTGCAGATAATTGCGAATGAAAATCAATAATAGGGGTGTATATAGATGCGTAATTATTTATTTATTACTTTACTCTTTTTACTTATATTCCTTGTTGGATGTAATAATCAGGATGACCAATCAGAACAACATGAAACGCAATCAAAAGGGGATACAATTTCCGTTACAGACTCCTCCAAGCGAACAATTGATTTGGAAAAATCACCAGAAAAAATTGTTGCTTTAAGCAATGGCGACGTAGATATTATCTATGCATTAGGACATAAAGTAGTTGGTCGCCCATCAGGAAAAACAATAGTTAGCGAGGCTAAAGACGCTCTGGAAATAGGTTCTAATCATAGCTTAGATTTGGAAAAAATAACTTCCTTAGAACCTGACCTCGTATTAGGGAACCATCCAATGAATATGAAGGACATACAAGCAGTAGAAGATATTGGAGCTGAGATGGTATTAACAAGTGCCAATTCGGTGCAAGACATTCAGAAACAAATTTCTCTATTTGGAGATTTATTAAACAAACAAGATAAAGCAAAACAAATCGTACATAAAATAGATAACAAACGAAAAGAAGTAAAAGAAAACACAGTAGAAAAAAAGCCTAGAACACTATTGATCTATGGTGCACCTGGAACCAACATGGCAGCATTACCTAATTCTCTCAGTGGAAATATTTTAGAATTAGCTGGAGGAATAAATATTGCTAGTGATTATCCAAGTTTAGAAATGTATCCACAGTATGCACAATTAAACACAGAGAGAATTATAGAATCCAATCCAGAAATCATTCTTTTAATGACACATGGCAATCCAGAAAAAGTAAAAGAGAGTTTAATAAAGGAAATGTCGCAAACAGCCGGCTGGGATGAACTGGATGCTGTGAAAAATAATCGCCTGGTTATTCTTCCTTCTAATCTGTTTGGAACAAATCCTGGAACAAAAGTAATTGAATCCATTGATTATCTATATGATGTACTAAAAAACACGAGGGAATAGTGGGATGTCAGTGCAAAAAAGAAGTATGCGTAGGAAATATATAACGATTATTACTCCTCTTCTCTTAATACTTGTCACTCTGTATGGTATTTCTTATGGCCCAATTTCCATTTCTCTCACAGAAATATGGACTGCATTGTTTACAGAGGAAAACACCATGCAGAAAAAAATAATTATGGATATACGCCTACCACGAGTATTAATTGGATTACTCACAGGAGCGTGTTTAGCAGCTTCAGGTGCTATATTACAGGGTGTTATGAAAAATCCATTAGCTGATCCTGGAATCATTGGCGTCTCATCTGGTGCTGGACTTGCAGCAATAATTACGATGGTTTTGTTACCACAGTTCATCAACTTATTACCTATAGCTGCATTTATCGGCGCACTTTTTACATCACTCTTAATTTATTTATTAGCGTGGGATCGTGGCGCTTCTCCTGTAAAAATTATACTTGCCGGTGTCGCTATAAATGCTTTATTGGGAGCAATCATGAGCGGGATCATGGTTTTATATAGTGACCGTGTTCAAGCTGTCTTACCTTGGCTCTCTGGTGGCTTAACTGGCAAAGGGTGGTATCAACTGGAATTTATGGCTCCATATGCTCTTTTTGCGCTTCTTCTATCCGTATTGGCTATTAAACCTGCAAATGTTCTACTGCTTGGTGATGACTCAGCTAAACTTTTAGGAGAACATGTAGAAGTACAACGTTTTTTACTCATCACACTAGCTTCTTTATTAGCAGGTGTAGCTGTTAGTGTAGCTGGACTAGTGGGATTTGTCGGATTAGTTATTCCACATGTGATTCGACTTTTAATTGGTGATGATTATATCTTTTTATTACCTTTAAGTATTATCAGTGGTGCTATACTCGTTGTGTTGGCAGACACTATTGCGCGATCTTGGTTTGATCCGATTGAAATACCCGTTGGCATATTACTTGCTTGCCTCGGAGCACCGTTCTTTTTATATTTACTCAAGAAACGGAGGATATTGTGATGAATGCTATCCAAACCAATTGTATTTCATTAAATGTCCATCATTTTAAATTGGATAACATCTCTTTGACTATTCCGAACCAAAAAATTAGTTCTATCGTAGGGCCAAATGGTTCAGGTAAATCAACGCTTTTAAAAATTATTAGTAATCTACTTAAGGCAGATCAAGGTTCTGTTTATATATATGAAAAAGAAGCCCAGTGTTATAAAAATAAAGAGTTCGCGCAAAAAATTACTATGTTACAGCAGTCAAAAAATCAACTACCTAATTTAACAGTTAAAGAACTCATTTCTTTTGGTAGATCACCATATAAACATTTTTTTAGCAATCAATTATCTATGGAAGATGAACAAATAATTTCTGAGGCGATGCAGATTACAAATATAACAAATTATAAAAATCGTCTGTTTTATAGTTTGTCTGGTGGAGAACAACAGAAAGTACGGATTGCAATGGCTTTAGCCCAAAAAACTAGTATCTTATTGTTGGATGAGCCAACAACTTATTTAGATATTTCACACCAATTTGAAGTTATGGAACTCCTGCAATATATTAACAAGCATTTTAATATAACTATTATTATGGTTTTGCATGATTTACAACAAGCAGCAACATACAGTAATTATATGATTGCATTAAAACAAGGTAAAATAGTACAACGCGGTATCCCCAACGAAGTGTTAACGAAAGAATTTTTACAAAGTGTCTATAATCTACAAGCACGAATTAAATTTGAAGATGGTTATCCACTAATCATACCTAATATAAGGAGGTAACATCGTGTACATTGTTACAAATACGACGAAAATCAAAAAAAATCAAGGACATAAGCTGATAGAGCGTTTTAATAAAGTAGGTCATATTGAATCAATGCAAGGATTTTTGGGACTTGAAGTACTAATAACAGATAAATTAAATGATTACGATGAGGTAAATATCGTAACTCGATGGGACTCAGAAAGTTCTTTTAAAAAATGGATAAAGAGCGATGATTTTAAAAAAGCACATACGCATGATGGCGGAAAACCTGAATACATTATTACCAATACCATCTCTTATTACGAAGTCAAAATCATTCGTAAACCAATCGCTTCTGCGTAAATTAGTATATGAACCTGTATTTATATAACTAAAAGAAATAGGTGTTTGAAAATATTTTCACACCCCGATATGAAATATCAACTGTAGTGAACTTCACCCCTATTTGTTAGAACACAAATAGGGATGATTTTACTACCTTTACCTTTGCATATAAATGCTGTGAGGCTCTCAGAGAAGAGTGCTACGGAACAAGTTATAACACAGGTTATATAGATTGAATATATCATGGCTTGTTTTTCATTGTCTCGCTTTATTCTTAAATTTTGATATCATAAAGTAATTGCTTTTATTTAGTTTAGGTACTATACTAAATAACATGAAGAATAAAAAATACATTACAAATAACGATTTAATCCCTAACAGCCAGCATATCGGTAGATTAATCTTGCAACTTCAACGACTCGAACGAAACCCTCGTACCTTTGGTAAAGCAGGTACGTTGACTCCAAGTGAGATTCATGCAGTAGATGCAATTGGAGAAGACGGAAATGTACTTATGAGCCAGATTGCAGAACGACTCGGAATTACCAAAGGAGCAATCACACAGATTATTAGTCGGTTGGAAAAGAAAGAAATTGTTTTTCGGACTTCACATCCCGAAGATTCAAGAGCAGTGTTAATTTCATTAACTGAAAAGGGAGTAGTAGCTTTTCGAGCACATATGGAACTTCATCAGAACTTTTACCAAAAACTTAGTAAACAGCTAAATGCTGACGAAATTGCTATTTTTGAAAAATGTATAAAGATTTTTTCATCATTACTAGACGAAGTAGATGATTGAAATGCCCCATCTGCAAGTAGTAGATCAGTTTTAATTGCAGATGGGGCATTTTTAAAATTAAATAGTTTAGCACCTAAACTATTTAACGAACAAGATTCCTATTTCGAAAAACATATTTTTATTGAGGAGAGATAATATGGGGATTACTTTTGCAATTTTATCAGCCTGCACGTTTGCTATAAACAACGTGGTTGTAAAGAAAGGTATCATGCGAGATACTCATAACGATAATGGCTTATTTATTACTGTTATCATAAATATAATTCTTTTGGGTTTATTATGCTTCATTGTTATTGGAATAAGAGGATGGAATTTTGAGTTTTCATGGACAGCTATCTTCTTCTTTTCACTTGCTGGATTATGTACAACAGGGATAGGTAGATTTACATTATTTTCAAGCATTTCATATATAGGACCATCAAAAGCATCGGCAATTCGTAACTCAACGCCCATTTTTACAACTTTGTTTGCCCTTATTATTATTAAAGAAAATATTGCGTTTTTACCAGGCGTTGGAATGGTACTCCTACTTGGAGGAATAATTAATGAAGGAATAAGAATTTCCACGTCTAAGACATCGAAACAAGAACATATCCCTAATTCCTTTACAGTTCATTCTAAGAAACATCAGTATCTAGGCGTAGGGTTGGCTTTATTATCAGCTTTAACTTTCGGAGTTGGTCAAGGATTTCGTAAACAAGGCTTAATAGAAACGAATGACGCATTTTTAGGTGCATGGATAGGAGCTTTGGCTTCTTTTATTTTCTTAATTCTTTATAAAACCGTTCGCAAAGAATTTACAGCAGCAAAATTAAAGAAGAGCTTCACTACGATGAACCCTTTCTATTTAACTGCTGGCGTTCTAACAAGTCTTGGTCCACTATTCTTTTTCCTGGCTGCGCAAACGATGGAAGTTTCCTATGTAAGTGTAATTGCAGCTACAGAACCATTAATTACTATTTTAATTAGTGCAGCCATTTTTAAAGGGATTGAATCAATTACTATAGGTACTTGGCTAACCATTTTTATAATGCTCTTTGGAACAATATTGATCGCAATTAATATGTGAGCTAACTAACGATAAATTTTTACTTCTGACTGGTTCCAAAAATACATGTTGACAAATCTATGATCAACTTAAATTTCATCTTCAAAAGTGGGGGATTCTTCCCCCCACTGATTAGCCGTACCCATAACCTAAAAGTACTTTTACGATAGGAAGATCTATTGCTTTTATCTGCATTAGATTTGTCCACATACATTTGCAATTCTTGCAATGAGAGTTTTACAGCTTCTTACATTGGTAAAAATTCAGACATCTGTCGTTCATGCTTGTCGAGCATAATCTGTCCCACCTTAATGCCCTGCTCACGCAACACCTCCATATTCTGCACAATGAATTCGTCGCTACCTACAACATAGAATAGTCCATCCTTGTCTGCAGCAAGATTTTTCACTTCTTCATAATATTCTTTACGATTATCGACAAATTGTGATGTGAACTTCTTGTCCAATGAAGATTCAAAAATATTAGTGAATAAAAAACCTTGCGATGAATCGATGTTCAGAGAATGAATGTGTTTGACGTTGTCCGCACGTTCGAAATACTCAAGCACCAATGGTCTGAAAGTTGCCAAACCGACACCTGATGACAGCAGATAAACATTTTTGTCTTCTCTTTTAAGGGGTACATTTGAATGCGTTTTAAATATTGCAACTTGATTGCCCACTTCAAGATTCCTTAAAATCGTTTTAAACTCCGAACACTGCTCTCTGATGCGTGTCGTAATCCCAATTGAATTTTCGTTCGGTAAAGTTGAGATTGACATGTGGCGAATCAGGGAGCGGTTTGGTTTATCTCCTGCATTAAAACCTTCCAGCGCAAAATGAGTGTGGGAACCTTCTTCCCATGTAAAGCCTTTCGGACAGTCTAGCAGGTACGTTTTAACTTCAGGGGCTTCTTCAATAATCTTATTTATTTTAGTCCAGTATATTTGCATGATATATTCTCCTTATTCCATTATATAGATTTGTTACTATCAAATATACAGCAATTGATAACTATTCTCAATTAATTATATGATTATATCATAAAATCTAGCGACTTAACAAAGCAAAAGCCGCAAACTAAATGATGTATTTACTTTCCTATAGTGAAAAAAGACACCTTGTCAAGATGCCTTTTCGTAATATATATTTTATTGTTCTAGTTTTCCTTTTAAAAATCTTGTATTTAGTTTGCTTCTGAATCAAACTGATCAATTATTTTATCCATTGGAAAATAAACAAAATCATTTTCATCGGTTTCTTGTTCATTTCGATGCATCGATACTTCAGCAAGATCAACAAAATCTATGGTTAGTACTTCCCAGCCTTCATGTTGCAAAAATTCATCACCGGCACTACTATAAGCAATTTGAGCTAACAAAGTTTTATCATTTATCGTGTCGTTATCGCCAATTATAATGGAAGCTTTTATTTCTCCATCGTTCATCGTTAATTTTTGTATTTCATCATTTTCTTCTAATACATGATCCTCTAATAATTGTGTTGCTTTATCCACATTCATACCTTTGTTTTGTTCTTGTTTCTCTTCCGTCTTTTGACTATCTGCCTCTTCTTGTTCCTTATTTTCTTGCTCCGTCTCTTTTTCATTTTCTGCCTTTGCTTCGCTCTCAGTTTCTCCAGAACAAGCAGCCAATGAAAGGCTCAAAATACTAATAACAATTAAAAACAATACTTTTTTCAAATCTGTATCCTCCAAGCAGTAGTATAAAAATATTATGCTGTATGGAGGAAGATTTTGCAAGATAAAAATGGTTTCTAAGCAAGCAAAATATCATGTACGTGCAGTGAAAAAACACACGACATTCATTAGGAATATATTTGCCAATGAACATTTCTACTTTCATATAGTGCATGCCGATGTAAAGCATAAAGCTGTCATAGAAATGCTCCAAATATCTTAGCTTTTGCTTTCAATTATCTCCAAGAACGCAAGAGAACCAAATTTAAATCTTCTCGACTTCTATGTATTTAAAAATCCTTAAAAGAATTTTATCCATAAAAATCGCAGAAAACCCCCTTTGAAAATAAAATTTAAGACTTGAAAACTACTACTATCCTTCTATCAATTAATAATAATTTTATGAAAGTTTATTTTTTTAACCGTTCATTTTATAATAGAATCATCACCCTATACATAGTTTTATTGCTGTGATTAATTGATCAATACGGATTTAATCTATGATAAAAGAAAGGGCTTGTTACTATGGAGCTTCGACAAATTAGATACTTTGTAGCCATTGCAAACTCTAAAAGTTATTCAGAAGCAGCAAATAATTTATTTGTGACGCAACCAACCTTAAGTTGGAACATACAAAAGCTAGAAGAAGAATTAAACGTTCGTTTATTTTATCAAACAAATCAAGGGTTAAAACTAACCGAGGCAGGAAACATATTCTATGAAAAAGGAAAAGACATTCTTATTCATGTAGATGAATTAACAGAAACCATTCAGCAACTCAATCAAAAGGAAAACAAAACACTAAAAGTTGGCCTAACTGTTCTTTTTGCTATTCAATATATGAAAGAAATTGTTCATTTTACTTCTACCCATCCTGAAGTTGAAGTATCCCTTATTCAAACCGGATCTATTAAATTGCAAAAAATGCTCGCCAACAAGGAACTAGATATTGGATTATTATCTTTCCCTATTTATGAGCCTTCCATTACTATTGAAAACTTGAACACTTCTAATCCAGATTACTCAGTCGCTGTTGTCATGCCTTTTAACCATCCATTAGCTGAGAAAAAATCCATACAATTCTCCGATTTAAAGGGTGCTTCCATTTGTTCATTTTCTTCTAATTACGTATTGGGAAAAATACTTCATAAATCCTGTCAGGAAAATGGATTTCAACCAAATATTATTTTTATGAATGACAACTGGGAAGTTTTATTACAGAATACGCTTATTACAGGTGGTGTCACCTTAATGCCAAAAGCACTTGAACGCCTGAGTAACTATAACAATTTAAAATGGATACCGCTTAATGATAAAGCAAATTATTTTAAAATAGGAATTGCAAAAAGAAAAAATGAACACTTAAAAGATATTGCTATACGTTTCATTGATACGATAAAAAAGAATTAACTAAAATTATTTGAAATCCAACTAAATTTTTCGTTTTTTAAAAAATTATGCGAATAACAGATAAAGGTAGGTTATTTTAAAATGATTGTCATAGAACACCTCAAAATTGGGTTTTATGAATTGCTATAATTCCTCGCTACTTATGTTAGGAATCTACAAGATACATTCGCAATCGATTTGACAACGAGCGGGCATCATTCATGACTAAGGAGACAGCATCAAAGAGATATTGGCTCATACTTGTCATGATCATGACCGCTCTTCTATACCCTAAATTACCTTGTTATCTCGTACCCTATAACGAAGAACAAACACTATTCATCCATTATGATTTGTTCCTTAGCGTGTATTAATTGCGTAATGAATGTATTATATGGAGTCTCAAAGCTAAATTCTTTCGACATTCGGGCTACAGCACCATTTAAAAAATCCACTTCTGTTAAACGATGGTTTTGAATGAGATCTTGGTGCATGGAGGGATAGTGACTTCCAACTTTTCTAGAAGACTGTAAAATATATTCAACTATATCATCCTCATCTAGTATTGTTCCCTTTTCCTTGGCTACTTTAACAAACTCCTTCGCGATATGACGAATAATCATTTCGGCTTGATTCGTTGATACGAACTCTGCCAAGTTACAATCAAGTAGTGCACAAATTGCATTCATCGCTCCATTAACACATGCTTTTCTCCAAATAGAATATTTAACATCCTCACTATAGTATGCTTTAAAACCAGCTTGATTGAGCATACCTACAAGTTGTAAGGCCTTTTTCTCTTCACGATCTCCTGGTGTAAAGTTCTGAATTTCAATGGTGCCAGATCCCTCAAAGGTAACGTGGCCAGAACCTTTCAATCCTGAAGTATAAATGGTCACACCCATAAAAATGTTTTTAACAGGAAGGTATTCTTTTAATATATCTTCATGGCCAATTCCATTTAGTAAACTAATCACACTTGTATTTTCCCCTAAAATTGGTTTTATGTCCTCTAGCATATCCTGCAAACCCATTGATTTTGTGAAAACGAAGACAAGATCAACTTCCTCAGCCACTTCATGGGGATAAAAGATAGGAATGTTAACTATTTTTCTGTTATTTCCATCTTGAACGATGAGACCATTTTCCCGAATGGAATCAATATGTTCTTTCCATTTATCAATTAAGATAACATCATTTCCTGCTTCGTAAAGCATGTAGCCAAACCGACTACCCAACGCTCCAGATCCTGCGATTGCTATTTTCATTATCTCACCTACTACTTTTTTTACACAACAATTGCCTTTCTGTCGTGTTCTTTAAAAACTTGCGCTTTTTCTTGACCAACTAAAACACGCCTCGCTCCTTTAGCAAGTGCTACCATTTCTGCTTCCCCTGGAACAAAGAAAACAGGGGCAATAAAAGAGGTTCTATCTTTCACCAGACTGGTAATAAACTCCGAATAAGCAAGTCCACCAGTCATAATAATTCCATCCACTTTTCCGTAAAGAACCGTAGCGAGTTCACCAATTGTCTTTGCTATTTGGTAAGCCATCGCCTCTAAAACAAGTTTTGCTTTTTCATCCCCATTTTTAGCTTTTTCCTCAACAATACGAGCGTCATTTGTACCAAAATAAGAGACAAGTCCACCTTTTTTCCGTGTCAAATCCGTCATTTCTTTTTTCGTACGTTCAAAACACAATGGAATAACTTCTTTTAATGGGAGACCGCCAGAACGTTCTGTTGAAAATAAACCTTCATCATCAGATACAAGATCAATCATACGGCCGTTTTTATGAACACTAGCTGAACTTCCTCCGCCAACATGTGCTACAATAAGATTGCTTTCTTCATAAGGCTTCTGTAACTTTTCTTCTGCAATTTTCATACAGACAGCTCGCATATTTAACACATGACCAATACTTTTACGCTCTATGTCTGCAACCCCTGAAATTCGTGCAACATCATCCATTTGATCAACCGTTACAGGATCATATATATAGGCCTTACAATCCAATGTGCCAAACGCTTGAGCAACCCCTTTTGCCAGCGTAGCTCCCAAATTTGAAGCGTGTTGTAAGACAGGACGATGTTTTAAACAATCTATCATTGCGTCATCAACAATATATGCACCTGCATTAACTGGAGGTAACAATCCTCCACGACCTACAACCGCATCGAAAGAACCATTCGTCATGTTTTGTTCTGTTAACCACATGGTAATCTCTCTAAATCGAAAATCATATTGATCCATGATAGAATCGTATTTAGCAATATCATCATAGGAATAGGTTAATTCTTTACTTAAAATCATTTCATCATTTTCAAAATATGCAAGTTTCGTTGATGTTGCTCCAGGATTTATAGATAGAATACGATCCGCCATCTTCATTTACTCCTTCCTCTTTTTGTGCATGGCTAATTTGTAATGCCAACAGAAGAGAATATCGTTTTTCCAGTGTACTTGAACTTCTAGATGTTAAAACAATTGGAACTTGAGCCCCAAGAATAATGCCAGCCATTGTGCCGTTAGCAAGTAGGAGCATACTTTTGGATAGTGTATTACCGGCTACAACATCAGAAGCAACTAATACATCTGCATCCCCGTTAATTTCTCCTTGGTATCCTTTTTCAGTCGCTATGGAAGGTCTGAGAGCAACATCTAATGAAATAGGTCCTTCTACAACACAATCTTCACTTTCCTTAAATCGTTTCGTTAATTCATCTGCATCTGTTGAAGCTGGAAGCTTAGGCTGAACAACTTCAGCTGCAGATAATACCGCAAATTTTGGATGATGATAGTTTAATGCCCGCATGACTTCTAGCGCATTTTCTATCATCGCCTGTTTTTGATCGACATTTGGCGTTAACAGCATACCGCCATCTGTAACTCCAATCAGTTTTGGATAAGCAGGGACATCGATTAACGCTAGATGAGAAAGGACATCTTTCTCTCGTATTCCTGTTTCCCGATGAACGACTTCTTTTAATAATGTCCCCGTTTGAATATTTCCTTTCATAATAAAATGAACCTTATTTTCCCTTACTAATTCAACACCTTTATACGCTGCCTCTTGATCAGATGACACATCAACGATATGATAAGTAGTGTTTTTCATATCCATTTTTGATATTAAATCTTCTATTTCTGACTGACTATCAATTAGAAATGGTATAACTACTCCTTCATTAGCTAGTTCAAAAATGCTTTCTAACGCATGTTCATTAGCCGCTTTAACGACAGCTACTTTTTTAGGTTCTTTTATGTTGCCTATCTTTTGTTCCAATTCTTGAAAATCATGTAACATGCTATAAGCCTCCCGTTATTCTACGTCGAGTTTGTAATCTTCTGGTGAAATAATTGGCCAGATTTTTGTAAACAGG
The DNA here is from genome assembly GCF_900166595.1 of Virgibacillus dokdonensis. NCBI lineage: Bacteria > Bacillati > Bacillota > Bacilli > Caryophanales > Bacillaceae > Virgibacillus > Virgibacillus dokdonensis. The sequence goes on from NZ_LT745763.1 coordinate 4,003,961, forward strand.
TAATTAAAAAATATCCCTAAACCTATTGGAGCGACAACAAATACTAATATCGTAATGAATATGTTTCCAACGGACCATCCACCTGCTGCCAAGTTGAGATGGTTAACCGGGCCAACCAGTCCACTAAATCCAAACCCCGCACTCATAGGCGTTCCTTGTATTTTAAATATCGCCGCTAGTATTCCTAATACAGCAGCATTACAAATAACTGGTAGCAATATTTTCGGTTTAGCAAAGACGTTCGGCATTGACATTTTTGGGGAACCAATAAAGTGAGCCAGTGATGTCCCTACTGAGTTTACTCTCCAACCTGCAATCGCAAGCCCAAAGCCTGCAGCAACGACCCCTAAATTTCCAGCGCCAGACCCAATACCCGCTAGGGAAACAGCAAGGGCAATTCCGACTGTAGTAATTGGCGTTGTGATAAGAATAGAGAATAAAATCGCAAGTAAAACACTCATGATAATAGGTTGTAGCGTAAGTAACTGAGATACAAAATGGCCGATAAGTGTTGTAATGTGCCCAACATATGGTAAAAGCGCATAACCTAACCCTCCACCAACAATTAATAGAATTGGCGGTATTAAAATAATACTGTAACTTTTTAAACGTGAACCTAACAATTGAATAATCCCAGCACCAATAGCACCGGTAAACATCATATTAATGACATCGCCCGTTCCTGCCATAGTTAGCGCGTCACCTGAAAAATCAACTGCTCCTCCACCTACCATGACTGCAAGACCGAGGGAAGCTGATTGAATAGGAGTGAATTTAAATTGATAACCAATCAAAACACCAACAATTAATCCTAATATCGAGTTGGACATGGATGTAACATCTAAAACAAACTGACCTTGAGGAAAAATAGGTAATAATGCTTTAAATAATTCTCCTAGTAATGCACCTGGTATTAATGCTAAAACAGTACCTATTGCTAATCCATTTAGTACATTCATTGAAAACTTCTTGGCTGTCATTGTTTCTGTCCCCATGAATATTCTCCTCTGCTGTAAAATTTTTAGTTATCTTAGCCTTCTCTTGTTAAAAAATTCACAAGAAACTAAATCATTGTGTTAGAAATACGTAGCTTATCTCCAATGAGGAAAGCTTCTGTTTTTCCCTCCCTATTATAAAATCTAAAAACTTATAATAGAACCACTTTTAGTTAGAAGGTTTTCTTATTTTTATACGAAGGGCTCTATCAAAGGAGAATTTCTGAATGAACATGTGATAAAGCCCCGCTCTCTTACTCATACATTTAAATATGGATTGGTTGTCCTAATGCTAACTCGGCAGCATCCATCACACTTTCTGCCATGGATGGGTGACTATGAATCGTTAATGTAACATCTTCCGCAGTTAATCCGTTTTCGATAGCTAACCCTATTTCAGCAATCATATCACTTGCGCTAACTCCAGCTAGTTGCGCACCTAATAGCGTACCACTTTCCTTCTCTGTAATGAGACGGACAAATCCTTCTGTTTGATTGAGGGATAATGCACGCCCATTACCTGCAAGTGGGAATTTGCTCTCTTTGACGTCATATCCATGTTCTTTCGCTTCTTTTTTCGTATAACCAACTGTTGCTAGTTCTGGATCTGTGAAACATATAGCAGGCATTGCCAAGTAATCTACTGCTGCACCTTTGCTTCCACTAATTACTTCAGCAGCTACTTTTGCCTCATAGCTTGCTTTATGGGCAAGTGCAGCTCCGGGGACAACGTCACCAATGGCAAAAATATTCTTTTTATTCGTGCGACCTTGTTCATCGACTTCAATAAGACCTTTATCATTTGTTTTAATGCCAGCTAGTTCTAAACCAATATCATCTGTGTTTGGTTTACGTCCTACAGATACTAACACATAGTCAGCATCGATGGCCTCTTCTTGCCCACCTGCATCATATGTGACCGTTGCTTTTTTGTCTGTTTGCTTCACAAATTTAGCCATCGCATTTGTTACAATGGAAACATTTTTAGCTTTGAATGCATCAACAACAAGTTTAACCATATCTTTTTCAAAACTAGGTAAAATCTGTTCTGATCCTTCTAAAATAGTCACTTCTGTACCGAAATTAGCGTAAACACCAGCAAGTTCAACACCAATATATCCTCCGCCTATGACAATCAGTTTCTTAGGTATTTCAGCTAAGTTTAATGCGCCAGTGGAATCTATAACACGTTTACCAAATTTAAATGATTCGATTTCAATAGGACGACTTCCCGTAGCGATAATCGCATGCTTAAAGTTATACGTCTGTCCAGAATCTTCATCATACATAACACGAAGCGTTTCATTATCAATAAAGTGTGCTTCTCCCTTCATTATTTCGACTTTATTTTTCTTGAGAAGCATTTCAACACCCTTTGTTAACGTAGCAACGACTTCTTTATTTTTCCAAGCTTGTGTTTCTTTAAAATTCACGGTCGTTTCTTTCGTATGAATGCCTAAAATTTTGGAATCCAAGGAAGTTTGATATTTATGACTAGCATGAATTAACGCTTTAGATGGAATACAACCAACGTTTAAACAAGCACCACCAATTTCTCCACGCTCTATAATAGCTACCTTTTGACCAAGTTGTGCAGCACGAATGGCAGCAACATACCCTCCTGGTCCTGAACCAATGACTACTGTTTCTAATTCTTCAGCAAAATCCCCTACTACCATGATCATTCATCACCCTTCTACAAAAAGTAATTCTGGATCAGCTAAATAATCTTTTAAATCATTAATTGCTCTTTGTGCCGTTCCACCATCAATTATTCTATGATCAAAACCAAATGATATTTTTAACATCGGTGCAACCATTGGTTGTTTATTTTCATCAGGGATGACTTCATCTTCTATCCTACCTACCCCAAGAATAGCAACTTCTGGCTGATTGATAATTGGAGTTGACCATACACCACTAGTTGCAAGAGCTCCAACATTCGTAATTGTCATTGAGCTATTTTTCATGTCTGCACTTGTTAATGTTCCATTCATTGCTTTTTCTGTATTTTCGGCAAGGTCTTCAGCAATCTTAAATAAACTTTTACGATCTGCCTCATGGATTACCGGAACAAAGAGACCTTTATCTGTATCTGTTGCAATTCCTACGTTCATGTAATTTTTATAAATAATTTCTCCTGCTTTCTCATCTATGGATGCATTTAAGTCAGGGTAACGAGCTAATATAGCCGTCAGTGCTTTTACAAAGTAAGCAGTATACGTTAATTTAATGCCTCGTTTTTTGGCAATAACCTTAAAACGATCCCGATGTTCTACGAGTTTAGAGACATTCACACGATCCAACACCGTTACATGAGGTGAAGTCGCTTTACTATTTACCATGGCATTTGCAATCGCTTTACGAGTAGGAGTCATTTTAACTCTACGCTCTAGTTCAGTGACTGTTGTTTCGGGTGCTGCTTGTTCCTGAACCATTTCTTTTTGAACCACTTCTTCTTGTGCAGCTTGTCCACCTGAAGCTAAGAAATGATCAATATCTTCTTTTGTGACCCGACTATTTTTTCCAGTAGCTGGAACTTGCGTAATATCAACATCTTTTTCACGTGCATATTTTCTAACGGCTGGAATAGCTAACATTCTAATGTCCACGTCTGAAGCTGGCTTTTTAGCGACTGATTTTTGATCTAGTGTTTCCTCAGGCAGTTCATCTGATGGAGTCAAATGACGAACAGCTTCATGTTCAATGGCTACCGTATCCGTACCACGCTCTTTCGTAACATTGCCTTCCTCTTCCTTTGCTACTTTTTCAGCACCTTCATCAGACATCTCAATTTCCATAATTGCGTCTCCAACCTTTGGAACATCACCTTCCTTAAATAATAATTTTTTTACAACACCAGAAACAGGAGAAGGAAGTTCTACAACAGCCTTATCACTTTGAATTTCTACTAGCGTATCGTCTTCTTTTACTTTATCCCCAGGTTGTACAACCCACGAGACAATTTCACTTTCGTGTATCCCTTCACCGCTATCAGGTAATATAAATGAATAAATCATTCAGCATCCTCCTTCATTTATTCTAAAAATCATATACTTCCTTCACTTTTTTAATAATATCTTTCGCATTAGGGAGCCAGTCTGCTTCAGCTGCACCAAACGGGTAAACGGAATCTGGTGCGGTAACTCTTGAAATAGGTGCTTCTAAATACATAAAGGCACGCTCCCCAATTTCTGACATTAATTGTCCCGTGACACCTGCTTGACGTTGTGCTTCTTGTGTAACCACAACACGACCTGTTTTCTTAACGGATGCAAGCACTGTGTCCATATCAATTGGTGCAATCGTTCTTAAATCAATAACTTCTACAGAAATTTCATCTTCTAATTCTTTAGCTGCTTTAAGTGCTTCACTAATCATAAGACCATACCCTATAACGGTTACATCAGATCCTTCACGTGTAACTGCTGCTTTATCTAAAGGTACACGATAATCTTCATCTGGAATGTCCTGTTTAATGGAGCGGTAAAGCTTCAAATGTTCTAAGAAAATAACCGGATCATTACTTTCGATCGCAGAAATAAGTAGCCCTTTGGCATCATATGGGTTACTTGGAATAACAATACGCATCCCCGGCACCTGTGCTAATATACCTTCTAAACTATCGGAGTGAAGTTCTGGTGTATGCACTCCACCGCCATATGGTGCTCTAACTGTAATTGGCATACTTCTTGTGTTTGCCATCCGGTAGCGCATTCGAGAAAATTGGGCTACAACTGGAGACATTGCTTCTAGAATAAATCCTAGAAACTGTATTTCAGGGACAGGTCTAAATCCTTCTGTAGCTAATCCTACAGACATACCTAGAATCCCGGATTCTGCTAATGGTGTATCAAATACACGATCCTCTCCATGTTTAGCTTGAAGCCCATCTGTAACCCTGAAAACACCACCGTTAGGTCCAATATCTTCACCAAACAATAAAACGTTTTCATCTTTATTTAATTTATAGTCCAGTGCATCATTAATAGCCTGTACAATTGTTTTTTTACCCATTTTCCTTCATCTCCCTTGCTTCGTATTCAGCAATTTGTTCTTGAATATTTTGAGGAGAAACTTCATACATGTTCTTCAAGAAATCAGACACTTTTTGTTTGTCAACTTGACCAATTGCTGCAACGGCGTCTTTAATCTCTTGCTTACAAGATTCTTCAACTTCTTTTTCTTGTTCTTCCGTCCATAAGCCTTTATTGCTTAAATACGTTCTCATTCTAACTAGGGGATCTTTTTGCTCCCATTCTCCTAACTCCTCAGCTAAACGATAACGAGTTGGATCGTCAGACATCGTATGTGGTCCAAAACGGTAGGTTAACGCTTCTATAACGACAGGTCCTTTCCCTGCCAAGGCATGTTCACGAGCTGTAGAGACTGCTGCGTACATAGCAAGTGGGTCCATTCCATCTACTCGAATACCCGGAATTCCTGCCGCTACAGCTTTCTGTGCCAATGTTTCAGCGGCCGTTTGTTGTTCGACTGGTACCGAGATACCATATCCATTATTTTGAACAACGGCAACATAAGGAACCTGATAAGCACCAGCAAAGTTAATGCCCTCATAAAAGTCTCCTTGTGACGTTGCCCCATCACCACTTAATGACAATACGATTGATTTTTTATTTCGCTTTTTCATTCCAAATGCAACACCCATTGCGTGTGTAATGTGCCCACCAACAATCACTTGCGGTGCATAAGCTTGGAGATCTTCTGGATACTCATTTCCTTTCATATGCCCTTTATACCAAAGGAAAGCTTTTTCTAAAGGTAAGCCATGTAAAATAAGCGGTGCTAAATCTCGGTAGGTTCCTGCAAAAAAATCCTTCTCACCTAAGGCATATTGTGTAGCAATTTGACTAGCTTCTTGTCCCCCACCTGGAGCATAATTTCCTAAAGCTCCTTGACGGTTTAGTAATGTAACTCTTTTATCATACTTCCGGGCCCATACAAGTCTTTTCATTAATGTACTCAGTTCTTCATCACTTAGCTTAGGTTCTAGGTCAGAATGCACTATTTCTCCTGATGGAGCTAGTACTTGGTAAAAAGGAAACGAATCTTTATATCCTTTTACAAGGCTAACTAAATCTAACTTTGTTGTACTTTTTTTAGACATGCGTTAACATTCCTTTCTGTTTTTACTGGTGAACCTCTTCACAATTCAACCTTAGCATTGATTGAAAGACTTGGATAATTGATAAATTTTATAGCCATATAGAAAACATTTAAGCGCTTACAATACAAGGCTTTGAAGACTTCTGTTCATTATTATTGTCTAAATTATGAATGGTATTATTTGCTAATAAAAAGCAGGGATCAATACTAGAGAAAAAACATCTTCCATTCGAGGAAGTTTTCTATGATTGCTCTCCGATTGTTTAAGTGTTGTTCTTTCCAAAGGAGATGACAAGAACAGAGACGCAAGCGCCCATTTAGCAACGTAGCGAGTGGAACGAATTAACTAAAGTTTTAGCAATCATGCCACTAAAACGGGAGTATGACGACGTTTTGGGCAAGCCAGTTTTAATCGACCTTCCTCTTAGGCACGAACCGATGATGACTTAGCTTAGGGCGATTGTAAAGTACCTAGTTGCTGGGCGATGGAGTCGGACGGGGCTGATTTGGTTATTTGGTTATCTTATAGCATCATAATTTTATACTTTCTTATCTTGCTAAAAAGGCGCACATCGCCCTGTAACGCCATTACTCCATTGCTTTCAGCAGATGCACATTTTTACTGCATTTACTTCATTATATTTTTTACTTTCGTTAGGTATAACCTATCTTCTAAATCAAAACAAACCTTTTTTCGAAATGCTTGGTTATTGCCAAGCTATCTAGCTATAAAATATCATCGTTTTGCTTATTCTCTATAAAAATATTATATTTGCCTATCCTAAAAACTATGTTTCCTTCTTTATTGGGCACCAGTTTTATCATAGGCTAGATTCTTATCCTAGCCACTCTTTCATAATTCCCTTTAACTTTCATTTACGATCAGCCTTTTGCTATACCAAGGGATATGCTCCAACCATTGGCAAAGCGCATTTATTATTTCCTGCTTATTAGATCTAGACTTGCCTTAGGCACTATCACAGGTCTATTATTTGGCTATATAGCTTATGAACTTATAGTGGAAAATGGTAGAATAAGGGGAAATGTTGTCACTTATTCTATGGGGGGATGTAAGTTCGAATGTACACATGTTAAATTTGAAGTATTAATGCTGGAAGATTATATTAATTTTCAAACGAACCTGCTAATATTGCGTCATTACAATGCTATGTTTGAACAAAGGCGCAAGCGTCCGATTAGCAACGTAGCAAGTGGAGCGAATCAATTAAAGTTTTAGGAATCATGCTCCCTGCAACAGGAGTATGCCGGCGCCCTCCGGCAAGCCCGTCTTTAGCCGGCCTTCCTATTTAGTACGAATTGATGATGACTTAGCTTAGTATATTTCGTGAAGTCGCCTAGTTGCTGAGCGCTGAAGCCGGCGGAGCCCGTTCGGTTGTTTGGTTACGTCATAGCATCAAATTTCTTTTTAGAAAAACTTGGTTTTCCGCCAAGTCTCATAGCGGAAGCCTTCGTTTTTCTTAACTATAATCAATAATAATTTTTATACTCCCTATAGTGTAAAGAAAGGAATGTCGGTTACATGAAGAATCAAACAAAGAAGATTTATGGAAGCATTGTACTTACCCTACTTATTTTCTTACTCGCAGGATGTGCAAATAGGATGGAGGAAGAATCAGAAGCGGAGAATTCAGAGAAAGATGTCACTACAGTATCGGAAACAGATAATAAGGAAGATCCTAAAAACAACGACTTAGAAAAAACGCCATCTAGCAACACATCTAATAAAGGGAAAACAGGTGAATCCAAAGATGCTTCTTCAGAAGACAACGCGGAAAAAGATACCTTATCCAATTATTCTACAGAGGAAATTGAATATGCACGTATTTGGCTACAGCTTGGGGCAATCAAAGATGTAGAGGAATTGAATATCCGCCATATTTCCGCTGGAACACCACTTAACCCCGATGATGAAACGAGTGCGAGCTATCCCGAAGACGTCATTCAGTTGTCGGGTAGCCGTTTAGTAGCGGGTTCCGTAACATATAGTAGCAATGGAGATGGAACAATAAATGTATATAACATTCCCTTACGTTGGGACGGCAACTACCCAGCAGGAGAAGATTTTTACAAAGATTTAATTGAAAATACGAAGTTAGAGCGTGTAGATAAAGGAGAAGATACTAAAATTATTGCACTCATTAAAAAAATGAATACTCTGTAAAGACAGTTCTCTAGTTTTGTAGAACCTAACATCATTTGGAATATGGAAGATACAGAAGAAAAACAGGAAGACATTAGTGAATGAAGGAGTTACTTATGAAACTATATAAGGAATTAAACATTCTAGAAGATAAAAAATTATACAATAAAATAAACCTATTTAGTATAGCGATCCTAATAATTACAACGGTTGCTGTGTTGGTAGCTCACACCATTATAATCGGAGAAGTTCGTTTATTCTTTTCTCTATCTACATTGGTGTGGGTACTAGGAGTAACGTTAGTCTCCTTACCAATTCATGAGTTTATTCATGGAATATTTTTCAAAGCCTTTTCTACATCTGGAAAAGTGAAGTATGGGTTTACAAAAGGGATGCTTTATGCGACGAACCCTGGACAAGTTTATACAAAGCGACAGTTTATGATCATTATTTTAGCCCCGTTTGTTATAAATAGTATACTATTTTGTCTTCTATTTATTTTTGGAATGGATAGCACTGCTTTTTGGATTGTATTCATTCTCCATACAGCAGGATGTGCTGGTGACTTTTGGTATATTTATGAAATCATTAAAAATCCAAACATCACCCATTGTGAAGATACGCCAGTTGGCGCTAAATTTTTTGTAGCGTAATGGAAGAAAAACGTTTGGTGTGGGGAAAGGATAGAGGGCTTTTCCTGTATAAAAAATAATATAGCCCTGCTTTATCCTAATAGACGTGCAATTTGTAATCCGAGATTTTCTAAGGCTACAAACAATCAGTGGGCGATGAAAGGAATCTCCCACTGATTTTGCATTCTACTATTCCATCAAATCCCAAAAATCTCGTCCATAACTGTTGTTTTTTAAATCAATATCAAAGCTTTTGTTTGGCATATTATCACCGACTTTAATTTGATATATTTCATTGCGCATGGGAGAACCAAATGAAAACTCCATTGTTTTATCACTAATACAAAATAGTGCTGCATGAACGGTTCCAAAACCTTCTTCATAATTTAGAGACGACACACCTTTTGGATACTCTGCTTTTAATATTGCCTTCATATCACCTTTGGTTACCAATTGTTTATTTGAAAAATATTGATCCATTGCTTCATAACGAACCACAGATTGTTTTAATATGGACATTTCTTGAATTTTTAATTTTTCTAGCAATGCATGGTTTGTAGCTAAACTGTATCTACTTTCTTCTATTGTATGCCCCTTACTTCCATTATACGCTTCTAGAATTGCAACTTTCTGAAATCTATCAGCTATCAACAAATTCATATTAGATGCTATGGGTAGTTCATAAAACAAATCAATAGCTTGTTCAATGGTTTGACAATTTTCCAATATAATTCGGACAACCACCATAAAATTTAAACCATCTACTTTAGCTTTTAACATTTGAAGTGACCCCATAAAGTTAGACAGATAATTTTACTAAGCAGCTATTAAAGTCTGAATTCGGTATTGTACCGGGCTCAGGCCTTTTAGTTTTGCCTTGATTCGTTTGTTGTTATAGTATTCTATATATTTTTCTAGCTCTTGCTTAAAATGCTCTATACTTTCGAATTCATTTAAATAAAGAAATTCTGATTTCATAATGCCAAAGAAGTTTTCAATAACGGCATTATCATAACAGTTGCCTTTACGTGACATACTTTGCGTAATCAATCTTTCTCTCAAGGCGTGCTGATATTGTTTCATTTGATAATGCCAGCCCTGATCCGAATGAATAAGCAGTGCATCTTCCTCTGATAACCGTTTAAATGACTTCTCCAACATTTCCGATACAAGTGAATAAGTAGGTCTAGAGTCGATTGTATAGGCAATGATTTCCCCATTATATAAATCCAGTATAGGTGAAAGATAGAGTTTCTCCCCAAATAATTTAAACTCTGTAATATCCGTTACCCATTTTTGATTTGGCTTTTCGGCATTAAAGTTCCGATCTAAAATATTTGGTGCGATATTGCCAACCTTTCCTTTGTAAGAGCGATATTTTTTCATTCGAACTAGGCTTTTTAAACCTAATTCTTTCATGATGCGTTGGACTTTTTTATGGTTTACCTTATGCCCTCGATTCCATAGCTCGTCCCGGATACGGCGGTATCCATAACGTCCTTGATGCTCATCGTAGATAGCTTGAATCAGCTTTTTCAACTCCACATCTTTATCCGGAAGTCCGAATTTACTTACTATATAGTAGTACGTGCTACGTGGAATCTCTGCCAGCTGCAGAAGTGCCTTCACAGGGAATTCATGCCTTAGTTCATAGACTACTTGCGCTTTGTCCTGTTTGGTAATTTCTCCTTGTTTTGAACTAAGGCATTCAACTTTTTTAAATAGGCATTCTCCATGCGTAAACGATCTATTTCTGCTTGTAATGCTTCCGGAGTCCCTTCATCCGGCTTTTGCTTTTTAGATGTATGATCAGAACTTTTTTTCATGGATGGACGCCCCTTTTTCTTTGGTTCTAGGGCATCTATTCCTTCTGCTTCCAATTGCTTTTTCCATTGTAAAAGCGTGGAATGTGTAGAAATATTAAAGATCGCTGCTGTTTCCCGGATAGATGTCCCTTGTTCGTTCATATAATTAAGTACATCTAGTTTATACTGCAATGTGTAAGATGTATAGCATTTTTCAAAAGCTTTTTCTCCGTGATATTCATATTGTTTAATCCAATTTAAGAGGACTGAATGGTCAACTCCTATGGATTTAGCCATTGACTTTACGCCTTCTGCACCACTTTGATAGCGAATGACTGCTTGTATTTTTTCAACATTGGTGAATTTAGCCATAAAAAACTGCACCTCCATTTATTAGAGTTGTGTCTAAAAATTGGGGTGCAGTTCAATTCCTGGGTGGTTTCCAACTGGTACACCACACGAAGCAAAGGTTACACATAGACCATACTCATTTAAACCATCACTTCTACCGAATGTTGAAACAGAAAAACCTGTATGAGAGTACTTATTATCTGCATTCGTAGAACATAGCCTCATATCAGATATATTCGGGCTTAAATCATACGTTCTAAAAACATACATTTTTTCATCAACTGTCATTTTCGGTGTAATAGCCGCCAAGCTACAACCACCACCCATTAAATAACTATCTTGTATAAATCTTAATTCTTCTACATCCCTATTGAAATAATCAGAAACCCCTTGTAATTCGTCTATCAATTCTGGACAATACATATTAAAATTTTCTAAAGTATCTTCCGCACGAGCTTTACTTTTCTTATGATCTTCAAACAACATTTTTTGTATGTTTGGTATAACACTTAGATCTTTTCCTTGATTGTATCCTATTTCATATGAAGTTCCTTCTAGATAAACAAAGCTTCCTTTTCCCTTCATTGCCATTTCCTCCTTCGCTTTTCTATAAAAATAATAAACCCTCCAGTAACTGGAGGGTAAATACGTAAATTTTTATAATTTCAACATAACTTTGGTCTTAAAATTATTAGGATCTGCATCTTTTAATGGTTTTACACATAACATATCATCCATTTCTTGAGGAACCAAACCCTCCATATATTCTTCAATAAAAAAAGAATCTGTTACAATTAAATCTTTCAATTGGTCATAAGCTACCGTTAAATCAGAATACAAACCAACAAAATCAACACATGCATATTCTCCATTAGGGATAATTTTTACTTCATTCTCTAAAGTATTATTTAATATATCTCCATCTATTTCAAACATGACTTCTGTCTCTTGTGATAATGGATTGTCCCATTCGTGCCATATAGTCATCAAATTCCCTTTTATTTTACAATTGTATGCGTACACTTTTTGAAATAAGCGCTCGACTAACTGATCCATTTGATGTATTTCAATCTTCTCTTTTATACTAATAACTGTTATAGACGAACGATATTCAAAATAAACTGAACTGATATGATATTTTTTTTCAAAATAAGGCTTAGAATAATTTAATATATCATCTATTTCACTAATAATGCTTTCTAATTGACTTTTTCTAACAATGACATCGTTTCGTTTCTCTATCAATTTTTGATTTAAATCCTTTTTTATGCTTCCATTTATTATTTCCTTTATTTCATTTAAAGAAAAACCGAGACTCTTTAAAGCTTTTATGCGCTCCACCTGAGAAAACTTTTGGTAGTCATAATACCTATACCCTGTTGTTTTATCAACAACAGAAGGCTTTAACAAGTCGATGCTATCATAATATTGGAGTGTTTTGATCGGCACATTGCTAATATTAGAAAACTTCCCAATAGAATAAATAACTATCACCACAATTTTCAATTAATATATCCATTATAACAAAATTTAATTTAGTGTAGATATTATATTTGCTGAAGTACCTTTCAGAAGAATTTTTGCTGCACAAAATTATAGGGAAGTTTTAAATAGTTTTCGTCCCGCTTTTACTAATTTTAAAGCGTACGGCGGACAACTTTAATCATTTGTACAACCTTTTATACCACCTTTATCGGAAAAGTGTATCAATCATTGTGACGTGCTTACCACGTATGGGAAGAATGTGTTTATGTGTTGACCCAAAAAAAAGGAAGTTATTTTTATTAATTTACATACTTTACAACATCCATTGGCGAGCCATACATGTTTATTTTGTAAAGAAAATGAGGTATAACTATATATAGAAGATTATACGATAATAAAAGACCGCCCATGCTAGTACACGGAACAGTCTGATGTGTAACAGTCCTTCAAAAGGGTAGCTTACATTGTAGAATTAAAAAGTAACCACCCAAATGCTTGTTAGGCGTTCAATGGGGGTTACTTTTTTTGTTGTGAAAGTATGGTAACAATTGAGGTTGAGAAAGAGATCATCACTGTTTTATCAATACCTTTTCATAAAAAAAGCATGAATTTAAAATTGTTGTATTTCCCTATATACATGTATTCAAAGCATAAATGTATCCTCCCCGTTCCATCAAATTATTAAAGGGCAATTGTATGGGTTAAATAATAGTTATTAGAAGCGCTGCTCCACATGCAATCATTAAAGCTATTGAACGTCCTATTTGGCTCTTACTTGTATTTCGTTTTTGTTTCATTGCCACAAAAAGCATAATAAGACCATGCAATATTCCAACTACAAAAATAAATTGTAATATTGGTGAGTACATTATAAATATCTCCTTCTGTGTAAGTGAAATGTTCAACAAAATGCTCCGATGGTTGACCATCTTTAACTTTATATTTTTCTAACGCTATTTAATGAAAAAATATATATTTCATCATATATCTTTCCAAGTTGAACCTTTAATTTATCTTTAAGATCTTTATTTTCCTGCATTCTACACTCTTCAATATCCCAATGAGACCAGCCTTCTTGTTGTTTTGAAGTATTTCTATTGTTAAGCTTAGCTTGTGATTAGACTAGAAAGATTGATTCAGAAATAAATATTTATTACAAAAATTGTATTAATTTAAACATGCTTAAATAGTTAACTCAACTTTTGCCTACCAAATTAGGCATGTAACCCTTGATATATCTAGGTAAACCTGCTCTCCATTGCCGTACTTGACCTTTAATTAATTTCTGAAGGCTCTTGTTGGTATGTTTGATGGCATCATCAAGAATCTCGATTAATTGCTGTAAAGCCTCAGCCCAATCCAGTGAATTTAATAAAGAAAAGTCAACAAGGCATAAAAGTTGCGCCATCTGACAATCCCAAGGCCAACATACGAAACCAATTCTTATGTTCAAAGATGAGACGAAAGATTAATTGGAAAATAAAAGCACTGGAAAAGCCAAAAGACTTAGTAATACCAGCATGGCGCAAGTGTTTTAGTACACCTAATTCTTTAAATAACGAATTCACTTCAGTTGGTAGTTGCTTATTTGGGTCATTATTTACTATCATAGTAGGAGACACACTTCTTGGTAGTGTAGTTTTGATTAATTCCACTATACCATATGTTGCGGTGTTTTTTCTTGCCTAAAATATCTTGTCAAGGGATGTATTACAGTAACTCCAAGCACCTGAGCTCATTAAATGTAGTGATTTTTTTAGGTGCGAAAGTTGAGTAATTAATGTTTTGTTCTATAATATTCAGCTTGTATCTCAGACATTAGATACAAGTTTCTAATCCTTTATAGTAAATAATAATGTGCCAGAAATTCACGGTCATTTAAAACCAAATCATAAGGCGCTTTTATGTTTGACCATGTTGCGGACTTTTCATCCCAACCGCCTCTTTCTTCTGTTCCATTTATACATGTGCAAAACTCTATTAACACCACTTCCCATAATAGCTTCTCTTATCTATTCGTATAATAACGTTAAGCATTTTTCTTCATCCCTAGTGTCGCGTTCTTCATATTAGAGGTAGTAAGTTATGACTAACAGCGACTTGATACTTAAATGACAACACAGGAGCATAATTAACTCGCTTCCTTATTTCTGCATCATAGTTTGCTTCAAAAAATAAATCAGTTGCATCTATTTCATCTTTGAAAATATTTGGCTGTGCAGGGGATATTAGTTTGGAACCAACAACTCCTGTTTTTAACTTTTTTTGGAGAAGCAATATAAAAGTATTGCGTCATTCTTTTCCTCCTAATATTTATTCATTTTAGATGATATTTTCTGTATATAAAAGGAATAATGTTCAAAAATGATGTACAAAGTGATAAAATATGGAAAAGAGGTGTTGCAATTGAAGATGCTAAGATTACCTTTTGTTCGTACACTTATATTTTGTATTTTAGTTCTCTTTTTACTAGTTACAAATAAATTAACCGTTTTGAATTTTTTCGTTTTAGGGGGTTTATACTCTCTTATTGAATCACTTATGGCAAAAAAGGAACTTGATGTAGAGACAGGAAATAAATGGATGGATATTGGATGGGTATTTATTTTACTAACGACCATGATTTTAGTTATCATTCATACCTTTTAAGCAAAGCCGATCCATGTACAATACAGACTTTCACTAAAAGCAAGCTTTAAAATAATATAAACACCACTATTTAACTAAATGGTTAAAATATACTTTCTTGTAAGGATATTGTTACCCAGATCATTTTTAAGTTAATTAAACAGTCAAATAAATATTGCATTATAAACATCCATTGGTGCGTCATACATGTTTATTTTGTAACGAAAATGAGGTATACTATATATAGAAGATCATATGATAATAAAAGACCGCCCATGCTGGTACATGGAACGGTCTAATGTGTAATAGCCCTTCAAGGGGGTAGCTCACATGTTTTGTGGTTAAAAAGTAACCAACCAAAATGCGGCTAGGCATTCATCGGGTGGTTACTTTTTTTGTTGTGACAGTATAGCTACAACTAAGGTTGAGAAAGAGATCATCAACACCAATGTTTCAAATACTGTCATACTATCTCACCCCCTTTCTTCAAAAAGGGGTGAACTACCACCCATGAAAGCCCTATTACACTTACAGCAAGTATAACAAACTATTCAATCTTTTCACATCATTTTTAAATCATCTGCTTTTATCGTATTCTTTTGTTGTTTTACTTTTAACTCATCATGTATATCTGTTTAGGTTAAAGTTACACATAGCTTATAAAGCATCATTTGGTGCTTTTCCTAAACTGAAAATAACTACTTTTCCACTAGTTCTTTCCTCATTTAGTTTTAGCACTTGTTCTTTTATGAATATTATCTCTTTACAGCATGAACGAAATGAATGGTCTCAAAAGCTGATAAATAATCCGTTCTATTTTTAAAATAAAGCTCATTTATCGAATCTGATGTCAAATGCTCATAAATTAGCAAGCCCGATTTTTCCAACATACTCTCTATTTCATTATAAGTGAATGCTGATTTCATTGGCTCTCCGCTTGCCGAAGCCATTTTCACCATGTTTTCAACTCGATTAGACACGCCCTTTTCTTGAAAAAGTGTTTCATCAGCAAAATCAAAAACAATAGAACTACCTTCCGGGATGCCCGCAAATAAGTCTTTTATCAAATTTTCGTTACTCTCTTTAGTGAGATAATAGGAAACCCCCAAAAAGCTAAAGAAAGTTTTTTTATGATCAAACCCTTTTTCTGTTAAGCCTTGCTTCGAAAAATGATTCGTAAAGTCCATAGAAACAAAATGAAGATTTCTTGGTATATTAATTTTAACATTCTGCAACTTTTTCTTTTTTAACTCTTGAGTAGCTGGATGATCTATTTCAAATATCTTTAATCTATTGTTCAGCTCTGGATATCGGAGACTAAAAGTATCTAATCCTGCTCCCAGTATGACATATTGCTCAATCCCTAAATCAACTTCATTCAGTAATACTTTTTCACAATAAGCAGAACGTGATAATGAAATCGGGGAAAGTTGAACTTGTGTAATCCATTTCAAGATTTCCTCTAGATTATCTTTATATTTCTGTCCAATATCTGTGTTAAAAAACTGGATTCCATCAACCATATTCTTGCTAATAGCGTGAAATTCTTCTTCAGAAATTAATTCTTTCGCCATAAAATCATCAAATATTTTTGGTGTGTCATATTTACTGTGATATGCTCGACCGAAAGCGGATACTAAGGAAGTCATGCTGGACTGATTTTTTTTCATACCATTTTCCTCCCATATTAAAAAACTAGACTGGCTTATCCCAAATCTTTATGGTGAAAAACCCCCTGTTTCACTTGTGTTATAAATCTGAAACTTCATACTTCTGGTAGCATAAAAGTAAGATCCTCCTGGCCAGGAGAACCTCATTATACACAATAAATATGTAAAAGTAAATTTTAGCACAAAAAGTTCTTTTTGTCAATAAATAACCCCTCATTAAATAAGTGTTCCTTTTTTGAAATCTATGCAAAGATAACCTCTTGACTCTAACGTCACGTTAAACTTTATGCTTAAAATAAGGAGGTATTTCAAGTGAGCATCGATTATAAAATAGTTAACTCATTAGAACAATATGAAAGATTACTTCAAATTACCATTCGGAAGAGAGGAAAGATTTCTTTCGCTATACGATGATGCAGCCATTTAAAAAAATGTGGAAATTAATTAATGTCCCTATAAAAGCGAAGAAAGAAAATGGTTATGACGTTTTAATGGCTACGAAAATGCTTGGTTATGCAGACATTTCTGATGATAAAACCATTAAAGAAGCACTCACTATTTTAAAAGGTAGCAATGCTTATGCAGTAGCAGAAAATACGATTAAAACATGTATAGATAAAGCGGTTCATGCAGGTTTGAAAATAAATGCTAAGGAAATAAAATTAGGACTGTATATTTCTGATCCTGAAAAATTAAAACTATCAAATGGCTATACAGGGTTTGGAGGAATACCTGGATTTATTACGGTAAATATATATCCAAATCATTATAATTTGCCGAGAATCCCAGCGGTAATAGCTCATGAATTTCATCATAATATACGTTTTTCTTATTTTGATTGGGATTACGGAAATGTTACAGTAGCTGATTATCTCGTTATAGAGGGGTTAGCTGAATCATTTGCAAGAGAGTTATATGGAGCAGAGCAATTAGGCCCTTGGGTTACAAGTATGAATAAAGAAGAAGTAGAGTATTCCACCAATGTTATTAGAGAAGCGCTTGAGTTAAAGGGGTTTGCAGAGGTAAGCAGCTATATGTTTGGCGATGAAATTGCTGCGCAAGAAGGGTATCAACCTGTTGGTCTTCCTTTCTGCGCTGGTTATGCAGTAGGATATAAAGCTGTTCAAGCTTATATGAAAAAGTATAACAAAACCATATACGAAGCAACCTTAGCTTCAACAGATGACATAATTAATGGTTGTGAATTGTTTGCCACATAAATTTCTTTGTAAAATAGCTTATCACATAAAAGCACAGATATCGTTCTGTGCTTTTTATCCTTGGATATTTATAGCTGAAAATTTTATAGGTAATGGTCTGCCTAACGCGTATAGAGCAAATTCTACAAGCTAGGTCAGGGATTATAGTTATTCCAAAAAGCCGCTCAACCTCTGCAATTGGGTCAAAATTGGTTCGCATAAATTTTTAAGGTCCTCTCCAAAAGATAAAAAAAGATTGGGACGTTTTTGGAGCTTCGTAGTGGTTAAACAGGAATTACAGCTGTTTTAAAGGGCAATTATAACTTTGTTATGTCACAATCGCGCCCGTTAGCAAAGCGAAAAAAATTAGTCATTTGCCGATGAGGAAGTGATCCTTAAATAATATCCATCTGGATCCATTATTCTGAAACCCTCCAATCCCAAGGTCTTTTGGTTATTTCATTCTGTATTGGATATTCTTTAGAGACTACGTTGTTATGTGCTTCCTGTAAATCTTCAACTTCCAAAACTATTTCTATTCCTAAACCAACTTGTTGACCATGAAGGTCACTAAGTGAATGATTTTGAGACAAATTTCCCATTTTCTCCAAACCTAAAACTACATCATCATTCCTAACAGATATGTAGCCTTTATTAGCATCCATATCTTTAGGAAGCTGAAAGCCTAACACATCATATAAAACTTGATGGACTTTTCTATATCTGCCACGAACAATTCTAGTCTTAATTTCATTTTATCTCCGTTTCCCCATATTTTGTTACGTTTAAAATTACCGGTATGTTTGAATCAACTCAAGTATTTGATAATAGTAGATTCGTCATCCTAATTTATATTTTTTATAAACAACTCATTATAGTATTACCGAAAGACCTGATATCAGATAAATAATCATATCCTTCTGGTGAACCAAAACTATTAAACATGCGAACAGCAACCAAGTTTTCACGGGGAATTACTAATAAATTAACACCTGTATAACCCAGTATTTGATATGAATCTTTTGGAACTTTTTCACCTATTTCTGATTTCTTTGTAGGTAAATCTTTTACAAACCATAAGAAACCATTTTGCGGTAGACTTTTATCTATACTTCTTAGGCTTTGTACAGATGTAGCCAATTGTATAATTTCTTTTGGTACAGTTTGGCTTCCGTCTATATTTCCTTGTTTAAGGTGCAAATAACCCCAAAAAGCCAATTCACGTGCCGACACATACATATTCATCTTGTCGCCTTCTGTGCTTTCAGGAGTTTTCCAATTTGCATCTTTCTTATCACGAAGTATTACATCAACAAGTTTTTCGTGTTTGTGCGCATACCAATTTGATTCAGAGAATGCTAACGGCGTAAACACATTTTCGTTAACTATTTCGGACACCGTTTTCCCTGTAGTCCTCTTAACAATTTGAGTTAAAGCATGAACTCCAACCTGTCTATATGCCCAGTTTCGCCCAACAGGATACTCGCGAAAAACAGTTTCTTCCTTTTGATTCAAACCGTGAGTATGTGTTAATAAATGTCTGATTTTAGTATTTTTCCAAATGGCATCTTCCAATTCTGGCAGGTATGTTAATACCGGATCATCTATACTTTGTATGTAACCGTAATAATTGGCATATGCAACAGCAAAACCAATATAGCTTTTTCGTACAGAGGCTACGTGAAATTGAGTATCTTCTTGAACATCACTTGCATTTGGTTTGTTTGATTTTTTCCCAATATATTCTTCTAAAACAATGGCATCATTATGAATAACAAATACAGCAGCTCCAGAACAAATCAATTGGTTAAATGTATTAATAACGTGGTCTAATATGAAAGAAAAATTATTATTACCTTTATACTTAGGAAATAATTAAAGCACCTCCAATCCCTTGCAAATACTCGTAAAGACTTGTTAGCTGATATCTTCATTAATGAAAGTAAGTCTTACAGCACTTTAGTAGATCTGTTTTTTAATTGTTATTTAAACTTCCTGTACCTCTAATAAATTCTACAAAAAAGAGTCCTTATCCTTCTTTAAGAATAATACTCACTAATAAATATGGAATTATTACAACTTATTATGCTAATTGTTTGCATGTACATAAACACCCCCCCTCTATATTAGGATAGATGTCGTTCACAGTTTAATTTACATATTATAACAGATTTAAGATCCTTTTTTCAATTGCCCTTTATCATCACAATAATATTGATTTTTATAAAAAACTTCAATTTTATTAAAATAAACTTTAGTTTTGTTTATTTTTATGTTAAAGTTTTCTTAAACATTATAAAGGGGTGTGTAAATGGGTATAAAAGATGTTCCTGGTTGGATATTGTCATTGGATGAAGAAGATCTGGAATTCATTAAGAAATTTGTTATGCAATCAGGTTCCTTAAAAAAAATTGCGAAAATTTATGATGTATCTTATCCAACAGTGAGGATTAAGTTGGATAGGTTAATTGAGAAAATAAAATTAAATGATAATACGGATAATGAGGAATTTATTCAGTTTATTAAAAAACTATCAATAGATGACCGGATTAACTTAGAAGAAGCAAAACTAATTATTGAAAAATATAAACAGGAAAAAGGTGACAGATAATGTTTGGTTTTGGTTTTTTTGATGCTTTTATTGCTGCTGGAGTATTTGGTTTGCAATACTTTTTATCAAGCAGAAATAGTGTTTACTTGGGAGGAATAATTCCATTATTATTCGTGGTTTGGCGTACTTGGACATTCGTTAATGAAAATGAAAAGTTGCTCCATTATGTCTTAATTCTTTCAGTTGGTCTAGCCTTTCTTATTGGGGGATGGTATGAGGGAAGAAATGTTGTTCGTGAAAAGAGGAAACAGGAATTGAATAAAATGAAATCCTATGACATGAAGTAAATAACTAAAAAAAGTGTGGATAAGGTTCTGCATAAACTGCAACAATTACGTTGTTATGCCAGTTTTTTACTTTCTAATTCGATTATGAGTTGCTCAACAAGGACAATGGATTACTCGTCATTAAGAGAGCAAAATACATGTAAATTTTCTACATTTTAGACCAACGTATAAAATAAGAAATCCCTCAACCGCAGACGATTGAGGGATTCCAAAAACTTGTATAATTCGTTTTGAGAACTGTGGTTGATTGTAAAATAAGGGATTTAACGTGATTTTGCTGTATATTACGTGTGTTTATCCACAGAATTTCAGACAAATGTGTATAACTATTTTAAATACGGTTTTAAGTTTTCTTGTATTTAAATATATCTTTTAATATCCACCCAAGGGGTTGAAATACAATAGGAGCTTTTTAGAACTAACAATTAAAATAATCCTTTAAGAACTCAAAAAATGTGCCTTTCGCTGATTAAAATGAAATAAGGTTGGACATACTGAAAACTATCAAAATAAAGTGTTAGGTAGTTTTCATATGTTAATAGTTAATTTATTATTTGTAATCCCCTTAAAACTTCTGTCCGCAAATCACCCTCAATATTCCTATTCTTATACTCATCCAATAAAAGAACTATTCTCTGAATATAAGTATCTGAATCCTCTATACATTTCGCAAAGCAATCCATAAAATGATCTACTAATGTATCATCAACTAAAGCAATTGGTTCTGGATAATATTTGACGCCTTCTCTTTCAAATGCTTTTCTACTAGTATAAGCAACAGCATCAATAACACAGTTCCAAGCTAAGACATCTGTTTCATTATCAGATATCTCTTGGATTATTGTTATACCATTTTCCTCATTAACTAATAATTCATAAAGAATATCCCCTATATTTTCTTTACCTTTTAGCCATCCCCAACATTTATATATAACTTCCTGTGCTAAAATTTGATCTTCCTTTTGAGAAAATACCGACAAAACTTTTTCTGAAAGTCCAAGAAAAAATATTACTTTACCATCTTCTGTTAAACTACTAAAGTTAGTATTAACCATAATTAACCTCCAACTAATCAATGTAATTTCCATTTTTAATCATTAGATTAAGCCTACCAGTTACTTTAATGCTTTCATCAATTTCCGATGTTACTATAATTTTTAGATTAGGGTATTTTAAACTTAATTGCTTTAACACACCAGGCGGAACTTTATCGTTTGCTAATCCTTGATAACACTTTCTACATACACCTGAAGGATTCGATTGATGAAGTTTTAATGTTCCTGTTACATCTTCTGGTTTTATACCTGCATTTATTACTGCTGAATCAAATTCATTCAGAACCCCTTCCTCTGCATGCCTAGTGAACAAAGGGTTAGACCCTGGGGCTTTAATATTTCTGTCAGGCATTACTTCATCTAAATCGGGTAATCCAGCTTCTTTTCGTACTTTCGGCGATCCTCCTTCAAAATTCGAATCTTCTAATCCTTTTACATCAGTTTTTCCAACTGCCACTGTTTCAGTTTCTGGAACGTTCCATTTTTTCCTTAGAGCATTTATTTCAGCTTTACCAATATCAATCTTACTTTCTTTACCCGTACCCTTACTCTCTATCCTTTCCCCTCCGCCATTATTCATATTAACCATCTGCGGATTGACGTGACTTTCAAGATCTTTATCTCTAAGTATAAAGTTTGCGCCACCAGTTGAAAGGGCATAGTCTTTACCAAAAGTGAACTTCTCTCTCACTTTAGCCATTCCAGCTTTAGCTGCATCTACCTTTTTCCGATAATAATTACCACTAAAAGGCTTACTATCCAATAACTTCGGAGCTCTTCTTGCTGCGCCTGCGCCTAGTTTTGCAACGCCTGATGCTCCTTTGACAGCCAAACTACTTGGTATCAAGGCAGGCAGTGCAGCACCAGTAACGTACATAACTCCTTCACTTTCCACAGTATCTGTGAAGGCTTGGGCAGTTGATTCTACTGCACGCATAGGGTCTTGTAAAAATTGTATCGCAGCTCGTGTGTAGGCATCAACTGTTTCATCTGCACTTTCTTTTAACCAAGATGGCTCCACAGGATCAGGTACAACGCCAGATACGGCAACAACACCTGCATCTTTAACAACGGTTAGCAGTCCCGTAACCATGCCCGCAATGCTGTTTACTATCCCTTTTTCAAAATCATCGACAGCTTTGTTTACACTACTGACAACATCCATGACACCTTCAAAGAAATTCGTATATTTCCTTTTTACGTTTCCGGCCAAGTTATTGTATTCATCATCCGCATTTTCAAATTTTTTTACCTTAGAATTATATAAATCCCATAACTCGTCCATATTACGTTCCAGCTTTTTTCTCGTTGCTTCAATACTCGTTTGGATACGCTCCATATGGCGTCGGTTGATCTCACTTGCTTCTTTTTCCGCATCCGTTGGGTCATCAAACATACCGAAAAATGAAGCAGGTTGCTGATAGCTTTTGTTTAATGCCTTAAACAGATTATTCGTTATACCGCCCTCTATTTGCTTTAAATTCGCCCAAATATCATTACGATCCACACGCATCATCGTATTCCTTGAAATCGGTGAGATATATCTCGTCGTGTCTGTTACATAATTTTCAAACAGGGATAAAAGGTCATTGATCTGTGTTTCATAATTAGCAATTTTTTCTTTCGAGCTGCTAATGTTCTGATCCCATGCTTCAACACTTTTTCCCTCATTTGTTTGCACAAAGGTACTCACTTTATCAAGTGAATCGTCCATTTTTCCTAAAGCACTTTTATATTTCCGAAGTTCGCCAATAATATCATCTAAAACCCCATAATTAATTTGTAAGTCACGCTTCACAAACTGTCCCCCTTCTCCCTCTCCTTTTAAATCCCCTTGTTATTAAGACATTTCAGTTTTCTTCCTCTATATAAATTCTAATGGCAAAATAATCCATACACCATGCGTCTTTTTTCCTTGTTTTTATATAGGTTGTTTTTACTACTTAAACATTTTTGGTCTATATTTGAGTAAATAAAAGCACCATCTCTTGTAACTAATTTCATTTTTAGTTACAGAAGATGGTAAAGTTAATGAGAAAACGTAAGGGATGTGCTCGTTCATTTTATCCGTACATTAATCATGCACTCAATAGGCAAACGTTGCCCAACAATGTTTATGTATTTATTTTGCTTATTGATACTGGTTATCTTACCTTTTACTTTATAAAAATCATGTTTATCAAAATACTTTAATTCGACAGTTAAATCATTTGCTACAGCCATCAGTAATTTTGTGTTTATTTCCTCTTGCTGCTGTTCATCCAAAATCGGCTTCTCTTTATAGTCCTGTTCCTTCCACATTTCTTGAAGCATTTCAATATGTTCAGGCATCATGATAGATGTCCATTTTATTGTACCTCGATTATTAACCATTATGAAACAACCTTCTTTCTTACTTTTCCAGCGGATAAAATATTTTCAATGTTAAATGTTCGCACTTGTTTACGATAAAAGCAATAGGCTAAAATACTATTTTCTTTTATCTCCAATACACGTACGTAGCGTTCAGTTACTTGATTATTGCTATCCATATAAAAGATGATGATCTTTTGCTTGTTATCTAATGAATTTTTAAATAAGCCTAACATGATTACACCACCTTAGAACGTTTGTTCTTAGCATACCATAAAAACGAACAAATGTACGTGTTATTTTATGGAAAACAAAAAATACCACCTCCCCGTAACTTATTTCGATAATAGTTACTGGAGGTGGTTTAAAACATAACATTAATATACTGTTTTCAACTAATGCTTCCTAGATTTATTTTTATCAAATAAGTGCACAATGAATAATACGCCAAAAACTACAATAAGCCCCACAGTTAATAAATAAAGCCAATCTTTTTCAATTTCAAATATATTAACTAAGTATAATACCAAAAACACATAAATAATTGTAGTCAATAATTTCATGATAGCAACTCCCAAAACGCAATATCTATCCATCCATTATTAGGATATTTATCCCTTTTGTCAATTTGTTTAGCAATCGCTAACGCCGCTCCTGCTGCCCAAGCTAATTTATGAGCTCCCAAAGCTTTTAATCGGCTTACGACTGTTTTCGTGAAAACTCTTTGAGCTTCTTTTTTACCTTTACTTAGACGAATGAAAAAATAAATGCGTGGTTACGAACTAACAACTCCCAAAACAGATGGATCCATCCGCTTAATAAGCATGGAACAATCCGTTATGGACATGCTACGAAAAGTCGTTCAAGAAAACGATAAACATAAAATGCAATATAGAACTTTAATTGAAGACTATCACGCCAAAGATTTTGCATCCGCAAGAGCAAACGGATTTCCTTTTGTTACAAAGACAATTTTCACCAGAATGAATCGTCTCATGCGAAAAACAAGTATAAAAAAGTATGCTACACCTCACATTTTAGACATACTCATATTAGTATGCTAGCCGAAGCTGGTGTTGATATTACTACAATCATGAAGCGCGTTGGCCATGAAGATATTGATACTACTAAGCGGATTTACACACATGTTACGGATAAAATGAAAAGGGATGGAACCGAAAAGATATCTAATCTTTACGGAAACATCCTTGAAAAAACAACTTTTTAAAAAATGTGAGGTTTTTGTGAGATTTTCTCCAAATATCACCTAACCAACACTTATAACCCTTGATGCATCAGAGGTTACGGGCGATGATTTGATTTACATCATGCCGCCATAATTGACACCATTTCTTCAAATTACTTCTCACTTCTTTTCACCTAAAAAATGCAGCTTATAAAATAAAAACAAGATTATTTTTTCCTCGGATTTCACTCTGTTATTTTTTTCAGTTATTTTTATGTTATTTTTTAAAAAATAACATCTTTAAATACTAAGAGTTATTTTGTTCAACTTCTCCATATAAACTATTCAGGAATTCGTCAATGTTATTAGCTAAAAAATACATATTACTCATATCATCAGGATTTTCTGGTTCCTGCTCATGATCCCAGAAATAAATTTTTTCATAATACGGTTGCTTAGTGCCTAAGCATATAGCATTACCTGCTGGGTCATCTCCAATTGGAATAAATCCTGCCGGTAACCTTCCGTCCATTATATCTATAAAATCAGCCAGATTATCATACATATTACCGATTCCGTAAAATACATTTAATACACTTCTGCCTTGTTCGTCCGATATAGTAAATAAGTTAGGAGCTACTTTTCCACCATTCCATTTTAATAAAAACTTCTTATATAATTTGGTAAGTTTAATTATATTCAATTTCAAATCTCTCTATTTGTTCTAACGAAAGATTTTTATGTGAACCAAAAATTTCCACCATATATACCCTCCTAATTATTTTCTATTAACGACGCTAATTCCACCGGCATGAGTAAATTCCCTATGAATTTTTTTGTCAACAAGAATCATTGTTCTTCCGTCTTGATGGTGATGCCAAGTATAACCTTCAGGCGTTTCGTATAAAGAAGCGACCGGTGGATCAGAATCTTTGCTTAATCCCGCTTTTATATTAGAGTTTTTATAATCTTCTTCATCTATTTTTACAGTTCCACCCTAATCAATAATTACGCTTTGTTGCTGAAAAGTGGAAAATAAGGTAGAGCTATAAAAACGGACCAAAAATTTAGTATTTATATCCTTATGTACTGCTGTCATTTTTAATATAATTTGGCGTAGTTAGCAAGTTTTTTGTCGTCATTTACTAGTTACAAAGCATCGTTGGAGAGCTACTATTAAACTGTACTGTTAGAAAAGCAGAACACACTTAAACTTATAATGTAAATAGGTAAAGGAGGACCATATGTATGACGTTACATACCTTTGACCGTATAAAAATTCCTGCAGGATTTTGGATAGGATTACGTCAATTGGGAATAGCCGCGCATGACGTAGTTCAAAAAGCACAATTGCCAATCTCCATTGTTTCTGATCCAGTTGTCACCACAGCCCAATATTTTGCGATCTGGCAAGCTTATTCCGACCTCATTGATAACACTGCTACAGGAATCATCAAGCTTGCAACATCCTTTGAAACAAATCATTTCCCTCCGACTGTCTTAGCAACTTACCACGCTCATGACTACCGTGATGCTTTAAAGCGAATGGCCAGGTACAAGCAACTTTGTCCGCCTGAAAGCTTACATATCAACGAGGAAGGTGAACACTGTACAATAGAAATAAAAACATTGCATAGTGAACAACCCGGTCTTCCCCTACTAATTGGTATTACGTTGGCATTTCTTCTCGAACTTGGGCGTCGTGGCACAGGTCAACCTTTGACAGCAAAGTGCGTAGAATTTTCTACCCATTCCATTGGCGACCTACAGATACTTGAAGATTACTTCGGCTGCCAAATTAAGATGGGCGCCAATTGTAACAGGTTGACTATACATCGAACAGATCTAGATCGTCCCTTTGTCTCTTACAATGCAGAATTGTTAGAGATACTGACTCCCGTACTGGAACAGTCGTTGAATGAGCACCCACGCAGCTCTTCAATTACCGAGACGGTCAAGTGGATCATGAAACGTAGCCTAACAGGTGGTCGCCCTGAAATTCAAACTATAGCGAGGGAGTTAGGGATAAGTGATCGTACCTTGCAGCGTCGGCTTACTGAAGAAGGCACAAGCTTCAAGCATTTGTTAGTAAAAGTTCGACATGAACAGGCAAGAGAGTATCTGGCAGACCCGTCGCTTAATATTAAAGAGGTCGCATTTTTGATTGGATATGAAGACCAAAGCTCATTCTACCGCGCCTTTCACCTATGGGAAGGTGCTACGCCTTTAAAGTGGCGTACGGAACATCTCTGTGCAAACTTAATAAATTGACTAGTTTGCTTTTCGACACTGCTGTATCAGTAGCATAACTTAATAAGAACTGTAAAAGAAAAGGAATATTTTTCAAACCAAAAGGAGCAATATATTATGGATATGGAATTAAAAAATAAAACAGCTTTAGTCACTGGTTCAACAAGAGGGATTGGTAAAGCAATTGCCATTGAACTTGCAAAAGAAGGTGTTCATGTACTAATTAATGGACGAAATTACGAAGAGGTAGAACGAACCGTAAGTGAAATGAAGTTAGAGTTCCCTGATAGCTTCCCTCAAAATGCTACTGCCGATATTGGAGATAATCAACAAAGGGAAGCATTATTTAAAAAATATCCCCAAATTGATATTTTAGTCAACAATGTGGGTATTTATGAAATTATGAAATATGAAGACGTTGACGATAAAGTATGGGAAAAGTATATCCGTACTAATGTGCTTGCCGCAAATGGATTATCTAAATTTTACTTACCTAAAATGATAAAAAATAATTTTGGCCGAATTATCTTTATTGCGAGTGAAGAAGCAATTATGCCATCAGGACAAATGCCTCAATATTGTATGACAAAATCAATGCTATTATCATTGTCAAAAAGCCTATCTAAATTAACAATAGAAAAAGAAGTTACAGTCAATACGATCTTGCCGGGACCATCGCTCTCTGAAAATGTGCATCAAATAATTGAGGAGATGTACCCAAATGAAGAAATGACTTTTTCAGCAAAAGAGAAAGAATTTATGACTACAAATCTACCTCAATCAGAAATTCAACGATTTATCAAGCCAACTGAGATAGGTAGATTAACTACCTTTATATGTAGCCCTTATGCTTCCGCTTTTAAAGGTTCTCCGATTCGTATGGATGGAGGCATGGTACCTACTATTTTCTAGCACTTTTTCTTTCAATAAACAAATCTTCATTTAAGAGCGGGCGCTTTCTTTTTACAAAATGCTGATTGCTGAGAATCACTTTTTCCTATTTAAGCGAACTGCACACTATTAATTATTATAAAACTACTATTTTTACTCATGGTTTTGTATGTTCTATTTATAAAAAGAGTTGAAACTAATGAAAGTGTCCAAGTTGAATTAAAAATACCAAACCTAGCTAAAATGTCTTATGTTGCTTTCTCATAAGCCCCCAAATGAAGTTGGACAATAAGAGTACAAGTTATTATAATAAAAAATGTCAGCGAGGCAACCAACATGAAGGTCAAAAAAGTGGAGAAGAGTATATTTATGATTCAACAGAATTAAATGCTTCGGTTTTGCCAGTGGTTCCTGTAGTGGTAGCTTTTATTGCAAGATTAGGTGTTAAGCAGGCTATTAAATATTTTGGGAAAAGGACCTTAAGAAATGTTGCACTTAATATGGCTAAATACTAGAGTCCTATATGGAAGAAATTGAGACCATACAAAGATAAAACTAAAACTTCCGAATCTGAAAAAAAGAAACGGTATTATTAGTGGGATCATCATAATGATATTAAATGATATTGAAATATACGATAGAATTATAAACACTTAGGAAGCAAGGCCCCTTTGACTGGTGAAATGTATAACGGTCCAGTAAAGGGGAGAAGGCTCAAGTTTTAAAATAGGAGATAGTAACGATGCAGATAAAAAAAATTAGAGGTTGGAAAAGAAGGGTAAAACAGCTTGGGGAATGGAAAAAAGATAGTATTACTCTTGATATTAACTTTTTAAACAAGTATGGCGTTGAATATAGAAAAATATTTAACTTTGACGAACGATATTTTACCCCGAATTGGTTTAAACACAAAATTGTTTCAAGTTTTATTGATGTTTTTAAACATTGGGAAGCCCAAGCAAAAGATGAGTTTGAAAGCTTCTACATACGCTTAGATATAAATCAAACTGATATTTTTGACTCTGAAATTATGATTGTTATTGGAGACGCAATTAAAGAATATAAAAGCAAATGGGAAAAAGTTGAAAAACACATTCCAAAGCCAGATTGGGTAATTGAATTTTGTAAAAAAGAGTGGATCCCTTGCTACCAATGCTCAGTCTGGTTAGAAGATGAAATAAACTCACTATCTGACACAGATAAAAGCAAATTAATGGAGCAATTAGTAAAAGTAAATAAAATTAATGATATTTCTGAGGAAGAAATACAAGAGTATACTATTATAGATTCTATAGTATGGTGTATAGAGTACGAAAACAAACCATCTATAATGCTTTGAACTCAAAGTAATTTTCAAATCGATACATTACCTTATAAGAAACCACCTTTCCGTAACTCATTTCAATTATAGTTACAGGAGGTGGTTTTGTTGTGAAAAGAATAATACCAGGACATTTGGTTGGGGTTAAATCATGAGGAGAGGCTATTATGTTATATAACGTCTTTTTACTTCTAAATATTTGTTGTAATTTTCCAATTAAAATGATAGATTGTTGATAATAGAATTAATTGGAAGAAAAAATATTTTTTTGTCCTTTTTTTTTTATTGCTGAGTATTTTTAACGTAACCGTCTATGCTGATGAAATTGGTAGTGAAGAAGAAAAAGATTTCCTTTACGAGGGTTTAAAACCCGGTGAAACAGTTGTGGATTTTTATTCTGAACCAGTATCAGAAGATGAATTAATTTACGAAAATGAAGTACTTCCAAAAGAAGCGCTTACTGAGAATGAATCTATTGAAGGTGAATCTGTGTCACCAATGAGCAGGAGAAAAAAATGGTACCTTAAAGGTGGTAAGAAATATGTTGGTCTGAGTTACGGATCATGGAGATACGCAGGAGCTTCAACAATCAGTGGTGGGGTGTTACATGCATCTCACTCATCAACTGTTGCTAATTCATATTCTGGATCATTAAATGTTACGAAGAGGGATTTAAATGCTTATATAGGATTCAACACTACTAAGTCTTGGTCGAAAACAGTTAGTTATTCAAGCCCCTCATATCCATCTGGTAGGTACAGATTACAATACAGACACGTTTACAAAAAGTATAAAGTAAAACAAGTTCAAGCTTATCATCCTAGAGGTAGGGTGTATGCAACTAAGTATGTATATCCTAAAAGATGGATTGAACGAAATTATAGAGTAGTGAAATTTTAATGCTAGGAGAATTTTATGAACAAAAAAATTATAGGGTCCATTTTCATTCTAATTTCTACAATTCTATATTGTACTCGATACATTAGCGCAGCAATTTCAGGAGCAAACGCTAAAAGTTGGTCTAAAGAAGAATTTATGGCGCATTTATCATATGTACCAAGTAGTTTAATGATACTAAGTATTATTGCTATGATTATAGGGTTAATTTACTTTATTACGGGGCTAATAGATTTAAAGAAACAGTATAATGCAACTAATAGGAATGTAGAAAACTAGATAAATTTATATTCATAATCGAGTAGGAGGGGGCGGCTAACCCCCGACCTCTCACACCACCGTACGTACGGTTCCGTATACGGCGGTTTCATTTAAGTCCAACGCATAGTTTGATATCGTTTATGTAGACTCTTTAAGCCTAGGTTTGACCAGTATCGATCACCTAATGCTCTATATAAGATCGGACTTTTAGCTATACGCCAGTAAGCCTTTCTCGCGTTTGCCCACTCCCATGCTTTTCCTTTACTAATTCCAAATTTTATTAAATTCTTGTATTTTGTTTTGACTTTCTTCCATTCTTTCCAGCGTATCATTCGCATCCTTCTTCGAATCCAGCTATCCAGAACTTCAAATATAGAGGGCGTCTCTGCTAGCTGATAGTAGCCTAGCCAACCTACTAAATATCGATTTAGCTTTGCGATTCTATCCTGCATATTCATAGACTTCTTTCTTGAAGTTAGTTATCTGACACGCTGTTTAAAGCGTTTGATACTTTCTTTAGAAACCCGAATCTTTGGGTTTTCTTTATGGAATGTGAAAGAAAATCCTAGGAATTTACGCTTCCATGGGCCAACAATTAAAGACTGCCTTATGACAGCCTTTATAACTATTTATGGTATTCTTACAGTTTATGATAAACTTACACGGGCAATATTTATTCCTACGTTAACCTTTTTTAACTTATTTTTGACTACCCATCCAACTACCCCGGCTGTTGAAGCGGTGATGACTGCAGCAAATGCGCCAGCTACTATAGCATTCATTGCTCTAACTTTTGGCCCTAACTTCAAGTAAAAGCCTACAAAGCCTTGAATTTGTTGCTCTTGTTTTTCTTCGTTAAAAGATAAATCATCTGAATTAATTGAAGCCATTAATTCAGCATCATTTTCTGAAATTCCAATATCCATAAGAGTTTCTTTAACGGCATTAAAATCAACAGTGCCATCTGTATTTTCTTCAAAATAAGTAGACAATTGTTCTG
Source organism: Virgibacillus dokdonensis (assembly GCF_900166595.1). NCBI lineage: Bacteria > Bacillati > Bacillota > Bacilli > Caryophanales > Bacillaceae > Virgibacillus > Virgibacillus dokdonensis. The sequence continues at coordinate 4,036,125 of NZ_LT745763.1, forward strand.
CCATTTGGACCTGATTCTTATCTACAATAACATCTGTGCCATATTTCCAATCAATTGGTTTTTCATTTTCACCATAATTAACTTCGCTAGCATGACTACTTATTGGAAAAGAAAGACCTAAAACAACAGCAACAACGCATAATACAGGAAAGAATTTTTTAAGCACATGAACCCTCCTAATTAATTTTTAACACAGAAGTATGTACATGGTGTTATAATTATGATATTATTAAGAATTTTAAAAAAGGAGAATGGTAAAAATGTTTTTACTTTTATTTACCATAATTTATTGTGTTATAACACAGACTTTGAATATTTCTTATGAATATGCTATGGGAATTTATATAATAGGTTTAAGCCTTGTAAAAGGATTTTTTAGCGAGGAAATAAGGGATATTTTTAATTTCCAAAAAGCAAAGAAATTATACGAAAAGAACGGATTTAATAATTCTTTAATGGAACTTTTATCTTTAATATTAATATTTGTTAATTCTTATTTAATTGATTATAAGCCCTTCCATCTTTTCGAATTTGTTTATATATTTTTTCTTATTGCAATTTTATATCGTTTTTTATTTTGGGGTACAACACAAACACTTAAGAAGTTAACTTATGTGAGCTTAAAATGAGAAAGTATAAATGCTACTCTAAGAATGGCTCTTACGCATATTTGGTGAGAGTATTTTTTTGATAAACGGGAATATAACCAATAAAAGGGGTGATTCATATGCGTGAAACTCTAAAACAATTGGATTCTCGTCTGAATGTTGTTTATATTATTCATCACTCCCAATTATTGGAACTTGTTGTCTTTCTTGAGTCAAAATCGTCTAAATGTCCAGAATGTAATGATTATACAAGTAAACGACATAGCGCATATATGCGGAAAATATTTGATCTACCTTTTCAAAATAAAGCAGTAATTCTTCATGTGAAATCCTATAAATGGTTTTGTGAAAACGATACTTGTAAAAGAAAAATATTCACCGAACGTTTACCATGGATAGACTGTCATCGTCGCACGAAAAGGTTGGAAGAAGCTCTTCGTACCATTGTTTTTTCTACAAGCGCGGTGCAGGCAGAACATGTTTGCCGCTCTTTAAAAATGCCTGTAAGTCATGATACACTATTACGCTTAGTTTATAGAACTTCTCTTTTACGAAGGGAAAGCCCCTTTCATAGGTATCGATGATTTTGCTTTCAAACGAAGACAGACATACGGTGTCATTATTTGCGATGCTAAAACATCTAAACCAATTGACTTATTACCAGATCGTAATGTTGAGACATTGAAATCTTGGTTAGAAAATTATATTCCTATTAAAAGAGTTACTAGAGGCCGATTTCCACGATTCAAACAAGTTCTTAATGAAACCTGTCCCGATGCTATTCAGATTAATGATCGTTTCCACTTGATACAAAATTTATGGAACCTTCATGATCAAGTGATTAAAAAAACCCTACCTTCAAAAATCCCTAAAGAAAGTGATGGAACAAATAGAAAATCACAACCAATTCCCCTTACAAAACAGGAAAAATGTAAACAGGAGAATGTAAATAAAAAATGGGAAAGGGCTCTTCGTGTTAAACAACTAAAGAGTAAAGGATTCTCAAATCAAGATATTGCATCAATGCTAAATATCGATCGGCGAACAGTTGCAGCTGACTTATTAAAAAAAGAACCCGGAACAGGATGTCGACGTAAGCGGCCAAAACCAATTAATAAGTGGAAAAATAAAGTTATAGAATTAGAAAAGAAAGGCTTTACTGTTCAAAACATCTACAACGCCATTTCAAAAGAAGGGTATGACGGTCCATACAGTTCAGTTAGAGTTTTAGTGGCTGATATTCGTAAACAACGAAAAAAAGGATTAAATCCAGAAACAACTATATATTATTCTAGAAGAGAAATACGAAGAGTTTTATGGCAATGGTCACTTTTTAAGGACAATAATAAGGATGATGAAAAATTGGTTAACAAAATATTAAGGGATTAACCACAAATGGGTCCTTATTTTGCCTTTATCAATGGGTTTCGCGAAGCCATTTCTAATCAAGACAAAGAGGAATTACGACAGTTGATTTTGTATGAGAAAAAACGCAATGATCCGATAACAAAAGGATTCGTTACTAAATTACTATCTGATTTCACCTCTAATCTTCATGCTTGTATTTATAAGGAAAGTAATGGATTCGTAGAAGGTAACGTGAATCGATTGAAAACAATCAAAAGAATGATGTATGGACGTGCAAGTTTCGAGTTATTAAGAATTCGAGTACTCTATCCATATCAATAATTTTTTAAGACTAATCATTATTAATTGGTAAATGGTGATTTATACACCAAATATGCGTAAGAGCCATTTTATCATTGACATTTATAAGAAAGGGAAGTTTCCACATACTCTTGCCAAAAAAGGGATCTCTGGTTGCTAGATGCCACTCTACAATTACGAATTCAGACCTTAATAGCTGCTTAGTAGAATTATCTGTCTAACTTTATGGGGTCACTTCAAAGCAGGTGGATTTAGACATAAATGTCGACGACTAAAGTCGTTTCTCAGGCTAAAGTCCTGCTCAAAGGCCTTAGCTAAAGCATCCTCAAAGCTAGGCTAAACTCATTCTTCTATCCTAAATATTTCGTCCTTACCTTCATTGAATTGATTTTCTATATAATTTCTTATTATTTCTTCCGTTACCGTTCCTACGGTGGCACAAAAATATCCTCATGCCCACAAGTGCTGCCCCCAATATCTTTTTTTGAGTTCTGGAAACTCATCCTGCAATAATTTCGATGATCTTCCTTTTAGATACTGCAATATTTTACTTGGAGCAATACTTGGAGGACAAGATAATAATAAAATGAATGTGGACTTTCCCAACACTTCCTTGCACTATGTTAATTCCTCTGGCTTCACAACCTTGGCTTATCAAATCACGTACTCTCACCGCTATATGCCCGCCCAAAACCTTATATCTATACTTTGCCACCCATATGACATGATATTTGATATCATAACAGCACGACTATTTTGACTATCTCCATATTATGTTAAGCCCCCTTTTTACAAATTATTGTTTCTCTCTGCCCATCGTAGAAGAATATCATCATCTGTTTTATTTCTAGTGGGATCCTCAGAAAAACAAAAACTTATTGTAGTGTCATCCATCAGTTTCTTAAATAATTCTGGTCTCTGTAGTGCTGCTTTTTGGTTATTTTCAGGACTCCTTTGTCCTAGTGTACCATCCTTTTTGATTCCATTTCTCTTCACGCCAATACAGTAGATACCTCTAGAAGATTCAGAATCTGTCTTATTTAAGTACTCTATTATAAAATTCTTTAAAGGTGCCTGTTTATTTGTCATTAATTGATCTGGAATAAAAGTAGAAAAATATTGTGTAAATTGTTGAATAACATCTCCTAGATTTTCTTTATACTCAATCTCGAAAAATTCTCTAAATGATTTCATATCAGGAATATGTATTTTAAACAAATCTGCATAGGTACGAAAGGTTTCGTTTCTTTGCCCCTTTTTAATAAACTCAAGCTTAACAATCGCATACTTACTATCTTTCTTTTCTCTATCTGAGTAAACCTTTACTAGGACAATATATTCTTGCTTTTTATGCTGGAATAGAAAAGCGTCTACAGCCCAATTTCTTTCCTTTAATTCATCTCTGATAACTTTTAAGTTTTCTAAAGGCGCTTTTTGTTTAATCATAATATAACTCTCCCTACATAATTTTCGAAAATTATTTTCCTTGTGATTAATATGTAACATAATAAAAAAATCTGTGCCTTAAATGTTCTTCCATTAACCTGTCCTGTTAATTGAACAAGCTTTGAGAATTTTGTTGAATAAAAAGCACCTTAATATGCAATGATTCTATATTTTAGTAATACATAAACTTTAATAACCACACTACCAAAACCTACAATTATTAAATGACAAATACAATATATGTCTTGAAGAAAAAGGGAGCTATTTCTCCCATTTAAATATAACCTCTTGTTTTCAAGCTAGTAAAACTGTTGTCACTATTTATTACTAAGTAATCGAGCACATCGTTGCCTAGTGATCTTCCAGCCCCGACTAATCAATCTTCTTGTAACGTTAATAACTTCCATAGATGGTGTTATCCGACATTTATTAAATGCTATAACATTATTCTTCTTTTTTAAATACCTAAAGATATTTCAAAGCCAACCCGACAAAATCGTTTATTTTTCTGAATATAAAACTTGGAAAAATGGCAGCGGTAAGATTTAGGAGCAAAAATCCAAAAGAATCCTGTACATCAATAATAAAGCAATTCGAAACAAAACTTGATTTGATGAAAGTAAAATACAATAGTTTAATAATTGTACTTTATATTATTTCAGCATAATATTGATTATTTATAACACCAAACTTTACTTTTGAAGGAAATATATTCATACTCATATTTGCAAGACTTACACAATAAATAGTCCAATTTAATAATTCTAAAGGCAATAGATAGCACTCTATTTGATCATTATTTTCTACTGTTATATTAGGTTGCTCCATATTACCAAAAAAACCCACAGATAGAACATTATACACTTTTCCGGATTCCGTACTAGGTATTTCCAAATAATCATGTTTAGTCCAATCCAGATAGCATATTGCCCCTCTTTGATTATAATAAATTCCATCATCTTCAGTTATTGGATTTATTGGCAGCTTAGAACTCATATTAAAAAAGTAATGTTCTAAATTAGTACATACTAATGTATTGTATCGCTCGGGATGCATTTCTAAACCAATCTCTCTATAATCTTGAAAGTTCTCGTAGCTGTCGAAATAATTCAACAAGGATACAAATTGTATAAAGTTGTCTGCATATATCCCTGAGTAAGACTTAAACCAAGAATTATTCAATTGGGTTATTATTTTATGCATTTTTTTATATAGAACCAATTGATCTTTATTTATACAAAACCACTCTGTTGGCAATAAATTCTTAGATGTAGCTTCTTTTATATTTTTATACACTAAACCATCGTCTAGCTTCTTAATAAACTTGGAGATAATACCAACTAGCATATCAGCTATTTGTATACCAACGTGATTTTTTGAATCATCCTCACAGACATTCTTAATATTCATTTTCCGTGCGGAAACTAAGGTTTTGCTATCTTCATTTTCATTTCCTTCTTTATCTAAAATAAGTTGATATTTTATAATTCCGTTCTCATCTAGATATTTCTTAAAACCATCAAAAGAAATTCTATATTCCCAATCAACCTTAAAATCTTTATTGCAATCGTCTAATATAACTATCAAATCATTGAACATGCTATTTTCTTTTTCTTTAAGAATAATATTTGAGTTATTTGCTTTTATTCGCTCTTTATAAAACTTTTTTAGCTCTCCTACAATATCTCCATCATTATAAATTGCTTCAATTACATTTTGGGGTTTATAAAGGGAAACTGATTTAGAAATCGAATATCTCAAGTTGTCCATATCTATCAATAAATTACTCTCATAATCCTTAAAAATTTGATTAGTTACATATTCAATCTTATTAAGTACAGAAAAATAAAGTAAAATATCTTCATCTATCAAATCTAAGAAATCATTTAAAAACGAAATGTTGTGCTTGTTAATTGAAGCAAAGCCATTTTTCATTTTCATAGATGTACTTTTAAATTCATTATTAACTAACCTTGATTGGAATTTATCCTTGAAATTGTTAAACCCTTGCTCAATATCGTTTTTTCGCTCATTCGCATAACCAATAATTACAGATATAAAATTATTTGAGTAGTTACCAGCTTGGATCGTTTTTTGATTTATTTTCCTACTATGTTCAGATTCATCATAATAAAATATGTAAACTTTCTGATTTGCATTTCCAGTAATGTTCATTCACTTCTCCCCTTTATACCTGTAACTGATAAAACGTACTAGATTGTGACTCAATACTGTTATTAGTAAAAACCCACTAGAAAAATAAGTGGTCTTTAGACTCAGTATAGCATATTAAAGATTGATTTTTTTTACTACAATCACTAATACCTTCTCTTCTGTAATGATATCTTCATCGTTTTATTTAGAAAGTACTGGTCCTTGAATATCCTGTCTTCAATAATTATAAACGCGTCTCGTTTTCTCCTTACAAAATGGGCATTTTTGTTGTTTTTGTTTTGTGTATAGTTTCACAATAAAGCTACTAGACACTTCAGTTACATCCCACGCATCTACATGCTTGTCTTTAATCCCCAATAATTTTATGATAAAATGACGTTGCACTTCTATCCCCTCTCTTTTTCTATTGTCTTAACAACTTTAGGGTAACAAAAAGAGGGGGAATGGTGCCGCACCCCAAAAGTTAGAGTGAAAATCTGACTTTTGGGGTGTTTTTATATGGCTAAATATAGTTATGAATTTAAATTGATGATTGTAAAAGAATATCTTGAAAATTCCTTGGGCTATGGATTGCTAGCGAAAAAACATGGTATTCCAAGCCAATCACCAATTGAGAGGTGGGTTCGTGCTTATAAAGAATTTGGTGAGGACGGGCTACGCAGGAAGCATTCTAAACAAGTTTATCCTGTTCAATTTAAGTTAGATGTATTAAACTTTATGAAAAGGACAGGCGCTTCTTATCAAGATACCGCGATTGTTTTTAAGATGAACAATCCCACATTAATTGCGAACTGGTACAGAATTTTCTGGAATGAAGGTATAGAGGGCCTGCAAGATAAATCGAAAGGACGGCCTCCTATGTCTAAAAATCATAAAGCTAAACCAGCGAAACAAGAAAAAGAGTTATCTCGTGAAGAACTGTTAGAACGCGAAAATGAACTTCTGCGCTTAGAGAATGCCTATTTAAAAAAGTTAAAAGCTTTTCAGGAGAATCCGAACGCCTTCCTCGAAAAGCACAAGCAGCGTTGGCGTTCGAACTCAAAGAAGAAGGATTCAAATTAAAAGATGTGTTAGAAATTGTGGGTATTCCAGAGGCGACTTATCATTACCATATGAAGCAATTACAGAAAGAAGATCCAGATAAAGAGTGGAAAGAAATCATCCTTGAGCTTTTTCAAAAGCACGAGGGTAAATACGGATATCGTCGTATTTATTTAGAGTTAAAAAGCCAAGGTTATGTAATAAATCATAAAAAAGTCCAGCGAATTATGAATGAAATGGGTTTAAGGTGCGTGAAATTCACACGTAAATCTCGCTATAAATCGTATAAAGGTAAGGTTGGAAAAGTGGCTAAAAATCGCTTGAACCGTAGATTTAATACATCCATTCGCCTTCAAAAACTAGTGACAGACGTGACTGAGTTTAAATGTACCGAAGATCAAAAACTGTATTTAAGTCCAATAATGGATTTATATAATGGTGAAATTATATCCTATGGTATTTCTAACAGTCCAACATTAGATTTCGTTATAGCACCGTTAAATCAAGCACTAAAAATTATTAAAAATGAAGCTGAATATCGAACAACGATTCATTCTGATCAAGGTTGGCACTATCAACATAACAAGTGGATGAAAACATTAAAGAAAAACAAAATCTTTCAAAGTATGTCTAGAAAAGCAACATGTGCGGATAATGCGGCAATGGAAAATTTTTTTGGCGTTCTAAAGCAAGAAATGTATTATGGGGAAAAAATAGTGTCTTATGAAGAGCTAAAGCGAAAAATTGAGGATTACATTGATTACTACAATAATGAACGTATAAAGTTAAAATTGGCTGGTTTAAGTCCAGTACAATACCGAACTCAAACCAGCCAAACAGCTGCATAATAAAAACTCTAACTTTGTGGGGTCACCACCAATGAGTGTGTTTTTTTGCACACTGAAAAATCCCATTGCGATAGAGGACACCACCACAATCAGTATAGAGCCTTATTATCTGGAATTAATGCCAGAAAAAAAGCACCAGCAAGATGCCGATGCTTTAAATCTGTTAAGTGCTTTATAAGCTTAACGTTAATTTGAACCAACTTGAACCAAAAAACCTTGGTAAGCGTTGGTATATCAACAATCCTATTAACGTTTTGAGAACTGAGGGAGGTAGTAAAATCAAGGCTTGCAGGCACTTTTGTATGCTACTTGTATGTTACATGAACTTATCCACAGGTTTATAAAGCAAGCAAAATGAAATTGGACATACTTTTTATCTTTCGGTTCGCACTTGAAGTTCGAGTTGTTATAGTAAACTCGCTCATTCAATAATCATTTCCATAAATCAGTTAATAAAACAGTATCACTCTGGGGTCTTAAGTTAATGTTATCAATAAAATCTACAGAAACAGTTACAGGCATTGTTAAAGCTGTGCCGGATATGATACATACTCCTTGTGCAAGGACAGGTAACATAGATTTAGAAACCTTGTCTAATGTTGATATGGAATTATCTATGATCTGTAGGTCCCTCTCATTCACCAATTTATGTAGAAAGAAATTATGCACTTGTGAAAGGATTGTAGGTGATATATCGGCAGGACGTTGACTCGCCAAGGTTAAGAAAAAACCGAATTTCCTGCCCTCTTTTATTATTTCTTCAAACAATTCTAATCTGTAATCCATCCAACCATCCTGCTCACGTAAAGATTGATTTGATAAAATATTGTGGGCTTCATCAATGATAAGATGGAAACTTTCTTTCGCTTGTTTCATTTTATGACTATCAAAATACATCTTTGATATAATGAGGGACAGGAACTTTTTAGACTCTGTATTTAAATCTCTAAGCGAAATAATTTGTAAGAATGGCTGTTCTGGTAATTCCTCTACTATCTCGATATAATTATAAATTTTACTAAGTCGTGTTTCTATCCTTCTCAGTAATGGAAGAATATGTTCCTGTGCAACATTTCCATATAACAAATCATGTACAAGCTGTAGATGGCACCTAATTTCAAATTCTTGTAATACATCCAAAGGTGTATTAATTATATGGTTTCTAATTTCCTCTAATAATAATACCTCGTGTGATTCCTGACTAAAATCACCTTCGAATCTAAACCATCTTCTATCTCCATACCAATCTTTATGAAAAAAATATTGGCTTTCCCCGTTATAAACTTTAGTGTTCTTGATATTAATTAAGTATTGGTCTATACCTTGTATATGTTTTTCAAGAACTTCTACCATTATATCTCTAATGTTCTGATTAGGAATCCCAGTATAAATATACCTAATTAGCGCTAATACCCAATTAGAAAGTGAATCACTCCCAAAATTATATTTTTTTGATCTTTTTAATAATCTAGTAATAAAAGGTTTTTGTGTTTGTTGGGTAGCCGAGAACAATACTGAAAGCATTTCATCATCAAAGAAAACATCAAATTCAATTGGAAATTTATCTCCAAAGGTATTTCCAGATGTTAAATTATAAATTTTTTTCTTTTCCTCATCGTTAATGCCAAAAGACTTTTCATGTACATATTCACCATTAAAGTCTAATACTATAAAAGAACTCTTGGTTGTGAGGTTTGGTAACTCATTTCTGGTAAACAATTCATAATATAATTTATGTAATGTATTCGACTTACCGCTTCCTGTATTTCCAAAAACACCAATATGTGAAGCAAAAAATGAATTTATCGGCAACGAAATGCCATTGTTTTCATTTAAACTCTTCCCAATTGAGATAGTAAAACTATTATCTTCAGAGATATAATTATTAATAAATATTTGATTTATCTCTTCATTTGTAGGTATATTGCAAAAGTTACCAATCATAGGTAGGAATGAAGCTCCACTTATAAACTCTCCATTTTTAATATAACCAATCGTTTGGATTTCAATAAGTCTTTTAATGCTATTTTTTGAAAATCTATTATCCAAATTGTATCCTTTTGCGCTATTTAAATTATCCCAAAAGGATTCCGAATTCACTTTTGCAATAATTTTAATAAACCCTTGGGAAATAATAACAAAACTGTTGACGCTAACGTTTTTTATTAACTCTCCATTATGTATAAATGTTGCGTGATTAGCATCATCAAAAGTAGCAACTTTTGATACAAAGCCATTTACTTCAACAACTACCCCAATTTCTAGACTATTCATTCTGTATCCCCTGTTTCTGTTTCCTTTTCTGTTTCTTTACCCACTATAGGTATATATTTATTTGCGATATCCATTTCCAATATTGAATTAAATGACGAAAAATTCAGTACAGGAATAACAGAATTTCCAGCTTCATTTTCAAGTTTTGATACTACATTTGAATATATAGATACTCTACCTTCATTTGTTATTACAGTAAAATTTTTGTCGTCTTGGTTTTCTTCCTCTTCCATATAATCTTCTTCATCCATTTCTTTTACCAAAAAATCTTTGGGTTCAATGAACTTTATATTAATTGGGACATTTCCAATTGAAAAATTAAATTGTGATATGATATTACTTTTTTCATTATCAGTAAAACAAAAGATAATAACTAAAAGAGCTGGATTATTTAACGACCTCTGTACAATTTCTAATATATGTTCATCCTGAAATGAAAAACCAAATACAACCAGTAGAGATTGTTTTTTTTCAAGTTCATAACTAAGAAGTCTAAGCATGCTAAAATAATGTTCTTTTATCAAGGTAGTTTGGAATTTATCTTTAGTCGGTAAGACAATCTGTAGTGCTTCAACTTTTTCGATGAGTTTCGATAAACTTTCGCCTGCATGTTCACCAATAAAATTTAACTCTTTAATCAAACCTTCATTAACTAATTCGATATTATTCATATTTTCAATAAGATTCTCTAGGGAGTCAGTATTCATGATAAATGGAAACTCTTTAAAGTATTGATTAATCTCTTGTATAACAATTTCTAAATCATTGTTTATTGGAGAAATTAAATTCTCCTCAATTGCTACCTGTATTTTTGAACGGTTATTATTTTTCGCATATTCCTTCCAATTTATGGAGCCATGGCATTTAATTAAATTCACGGCCGGCATCTCATTTGAATAATTATCGAATACCCCCGAATAAAGTAATGTTTTATTAAAATTATCCGTACTTATAACCCTTTTTCCATACCCGTTTGTCCCGTCATTAAAGAATATTCGGGGATTCATTTCGAGTAGCCGGTCAATTGAAGACTCTATAAATAGATCATAATTGGTAGTAATCACATTAAGTCTTTTAGGTGAAATCCTACTATTTCTTACCTTTAAATATTCTATCCCATTGTGAATAAATCTAGAATATTCATCTATGATAGAAAGCATTAAGTCTTTTTTATCATTGCAACAGCATTTATCAAACATAAAATGATGTAAATATATGTTATCTCTTATAGATTGATAATAAAAAAGTGCTTTCACTAAATTCTTACCACGATAATCTATATTCTCATTTGATAGTATTTCCTCAAAGTTACCCAAAGATGAAAAATACGGTGCTGATGCCCCCGCACCGAGAAGAAAAGTTACATTTTTCTCTATTAAGCTCTCTTTTAATACTTCAACAACCGAGCTATTCAAACTTTATCGCCCCCAATTTTATAACTTAGAAATCTATAAACTTTATCCTAACCAATGATTTAGGCTAGACCCTTCAATTTCCTATAGAAATCATTTTCCTCAAGGGCTACCCCATCTGAATTTTTATTTCCACTTTGATTTGCTATAAGCAATTCGATATCTTTAATGCATTTCTTTATATCTGAAGGCTTTGTTGTCAGATGAATATCAATTTCTTTATCCAAATTCACCTTTTGCTTAAGCAGCGAGAGCGACTCTGAAATCACTTCGATTATCTTCTTATCTTGATAAAAGGCAATATCTTTAAAGTCTTGAAAATCCTCTGGGTAAATACGGACAGATTTATAATATTGACGACTTTTTGCGCTCATCGATTACACCTCAAACCTACTTTTTATTCGCTCCTTAATTCCTTGTAAATCTCTTTTGCAACCGCCATCATAATTGTATTATAATACGATTTATCTTCAAATAGTTTCGAATAAGAATCCATTTGTTCCATATATAAGTCTTGAGAAGCTTTTTCGAAAACCCCAGGAAACAGGCTTTTTTCAAACATTTCCTCATCATTATTTCTTGCAAGGCTTTTTAATCGATCATTGGATTCTTTCGCTTTACGTGTAACCCCCTCAATAATGACACGATCAGATTCAGATATTTTACCATCGTATTTTTCATTTACTCGTCTCACGATATTTTCTAGTAAGTCATCGTCTTCTGGTGGTTTAATTCCAGTCTCTACGTTATCTGGGTTACTTAATTGGTAGCCATTAGTATTTTTTTCTAATGCGATATCCCCGTTAAAAGTTTGTTCCAGCTTGTAATACTCCAGTTTCACTTTGTCTTTAATATCAATTTTTCCAGTACTATTCTTGGGAATGAATTTAATCAAATAGGAATTGAAGATAAATTCCTCATGCAACTCTTTATCAAACATCCTTGTTAATTGTGTAATGTAGGAATACCATTTATTAAAATTACGAACTGTCACTCGAAACTCATATTGCTGCTGGTCGTCTAGTTCCTCATATCTTTTAATAATTGGTACCAAGTGACTCGCTATTCTTCCCAAATCCTTATCTGATTGGCTGCCATTTTTCAAATAAATTTTAGTGAGTTTTTTAATGTCTTGATCATTATAAATTTTATAATTTCTCAGTTTTGTTTTCGTATCATAAATAAGGTTAACATCAATTTCCTTGTCTAGTTCTGTTACTTCATAAAACGGCTGAAAAGCCTTCTGAATATCTTCTGCTTCATTCACAAAATCCAATATAAAAGTATTGTTTTTACCTGTATGCGTACGATTCAATCGGGAAAGAGTTTGGACAGCCTTCACACCAGAAAGTTTTTTATCAACAAACATGGTATGCAGTAACGGTTCGTCAAATCCAGTTTGATATTTCTCGGCAACTACTAGAACATTGAATTCATCGGTATGAAACGTTTCTTTTAGCTGACTTTCCTTCACACGTTTGCCGTCTTTTGTTTTATTTAATTGCTCTTCAGTGTGCTCTTCATTTTTATCCTGGACTGTTCCGGAAAATGCGACGAGCACATCCATATCGTCATACCCTTTATTCTCAATATAACGCTTAAATTCAAAGAAATAACGAACAGCATGCAAACGTGAAGCTGTGACCACCATCGCTTTGGCTCTGCCGGCAATTTCATGTTGTGTTACATTTCGAAAATGCTCAATCATAATAGCTGTTTTCTGTTGTAAATTATGAGGGTGCAAGGACTGATATCGTCTAATAGCTTTTACACCTTGAGTTGTTGATAATTCCGGGTTATCCGGTGTATTCTTCGCAATTTTATAAGACATTTGATAGGTCATATAGTTTTGCAGCACATCTAAAATAAATCCTTCTTCAATTGCTTGCCTCATGCTATAAATATGAAACGGTCGAAACGAATCATCAGTTTGTTTTGTTCCAAACATTTCAAGTGTTTTTTCTTTAGGGGTTGCTGTAAAAGCAAAGAAACTTAAGTTGTCATGGCTTCCATGTGATAAAAGCTCTTGTACAAGTTTATCTTCTTGATCTGGCGCATTTTCCTCAATTTCAGCTTCCAGCTCAGCATACTCTCTTAAAGCTTCGTCTGTATCCGCAAGTGCCGCCTTTAACTTTTTAGCACTTGTTCCTGTTTGTGAGGAATGTGCTTCATCTACAAGAACCGCAAATCGATTTCCTTGATTAACATCCACCTCCTCATAAATAACTGGAAACTTTTGCAGTGTTGTAATGATAATGCGTTTGCCATCATTAATAGCATTTTTTAGATCCCTTGATGTTTTTCTTTCTCCAATTGTTTCCACTAACCCATCCGTGTGATCAAAGCCAGAGATTGTGTCTTGTAATTGACGATCTAAAACAGTCCGGTCTGTCACAACGATAACCGAATTAAATATACTTTTATCATCATCGCCATGTAAGCTAGCGAGATGATACGCTAACCATGCGATACTATTAGATTTTCCAGACCCTGCACTATGTTGAATTAAATAATTATCCCCGCTACCTTTTAACCGAACAGTGTGAACCAGTTTTCGAACGACATCTAGCTGGTGGAAACGAGGGAAAATTAATTTTGAACTCACTTTATTTAGCTCGCGTCCTTTTTTTACTACCTTTTGTTTTTTCACTTCCAAGTGCATAAAACGATGAATAATGTTCATTAGGCTATCTTTTTGAAGTACTTTTTCCCATAGATAGGACGTAATATAACCATCTGGATTTTGAGGGTTTCCTGCACCGCCAACATCTCCAGCACCGTTCGACCCTTGATTAAAAGGTAAAAAGAAGGTGTCTTTTCCATCTAGCTTTGTTGTCATCCATACTTCATTTAAATCAGCTACAAAATAAACGAGAACACGTTTATTAAACTGAAATAATTTCTCTCTTGGATCACGGTCATACATAAATTGCTTCTTACCATGTTCCACTGATTGTCCTTTGATTTGGTTCTTTAATTCCATTGCGACAATCGGAATCCCATTAAGTGATAAGACCATATCCAAAGAATTATGATTTGCTGTTGAATAAGCAAACTGACGCGTAACCGCTAATTTATTGGATTGATAATTTTGTATTGTCTTTTCATTTAAAGAGGATTCCGGGCGAAAGAAGGCAATCTTTAATTTAACCCCACGGTCTGTTATGCCATTTCGTAGTACATGCAAAACGCCATTGGAATCGATCTCATCATTCAAGCGCTTATATAGCTGCTTGGATGCTTGTTCTCCATATATTTTGTTATATCGAACCCATGCTTTCTCTTGTGTTTCTTGTATAAATTCTATTAATTGGTGGATATCAATAGCTTTTTCCTTATCATAGTTTGCTTGATTGCCTTTCACATACCTACCTTCCGTTAATAGGTATGTTTCAATATCCTCTTCAAAGCGTTTTTCTGTATCTTCAAAAGCCAATTACATAACCTCCTTCTTGCCTGTGACGTATTCGTAGATGAGAGACTTTTTGTAGGATTCTATTTCAGATATTAACTTTTCCTTATTTATAATTAATGTATCAATATTTTCACTTCTTTCATTTAGATAATTAACAATGTGTTTTTGTTCACTCAAACTTGGTAAGAACACCGGCAACTCCTTAATAAAATCCCAATTAGCTCTTGGCATTTTTGTACCATAAGTAGATGAGTTAACAACATTTATAAATCGATTTGAGAGCAAATAATATAACAAAAATTGGTTATAACCTTCAAAATTCTTGAATATTAATAACTCACCTGAGCTATAGCCATTAAATTTCGCAATAAATCCTTTAGTTAGGTATGGTCTTAGTTTATTAAATAACACATCCCCTGTATGAAAAACGTTTGTCAAAACCTCTTCATAATCTTTATTTAAAGAAATAATTTTCCCACTAAAACCTTCAATGTTTTCTAATCCAATATAGTTACTTCCCTTGGAGTAAATTTCTTTTTCCGACCTTAGATTAACTGCATATTTCAATTTCTGTTCTCTCCAACCAATCGGAAATTCATTGAACCATTCACTATTGCTTTTAACCATCTCAACATTCGGATTTAGCCCTTTTGTTACGATTTCAGTAATTAACGATTGTTTATACTTTTTTAGTTCTTCAATTGACTGTTTTGTTTTTTTAACAATCAAATCAATTTGAAAGACTTTTCTATCGAGGAAGTTAGCAATTTTGTGTTGTTCTTCTGTACTTGGGATGGGTATTAGGATTTTTTTCATTCTGCTATAATTAGTCGACCATAAATCTTCAACAATTCCAGTCCCCCATCGGTAGAATTCTTCCGCAAATCCGTAATTTTTCAACAGATAATTCACATAAGACGGGTCCATATCTGTACTATGCAATACGATGTTGATTAAAGATACAGACCCTTCTAATGGGGACACCCCTGAAGACATTTTTCGATCAGAACGTGAGTTTATAACAAAATCGTTTAAGCAAACTTTTTTTCTATTAGTATGGTCATTTGATTTTGCTGCTGTTGCTAATTGTTTAACTATACCGTTTTTGGTAACAGAAAGTGGTTCGTATTCAATATCAGAAACTTTTTCACTACGCTGTTCAAATAAGTTTCCAATTCTTCTTAATTTCCAGTTAGCCGGCATCTTACCAATCCACTCCACACCGCTATCTACTAGCCCTCTACTCATTCACTCTTACCTCCTCACCTGACAAGGCTTCAAAGGATTTTACAATCTCTTTTTCTATTTCTCTAATACGGGCTGCAATATCATCGGCTTTTTCTGGTTGTTCAAATTTATAGAAAAGACGTGTGAATGGTATTTCGTATCCAATTTTAGTTTTCTTCTCATCAAGCCAAGCATCAGGATTAAATGGCTTTATTTCTTTTTCCATATATGCATGAATTTCCTCTTTTAATGGAATTTCCTCTGTGTCTCTTTTATCTTTATCTGCTACAGGTTTATTCTGTTTTAGTAGGATATTTTCTTGTTCGTCATACTGAGGTGTTTCTACTGTGACTTTATAAAAACCAAATTCTTCATTATCTAATATTTTTGATTCAACCGTTCTATCACCTAGTGAGTATTCTTTATTTAAAAATTCACCATATGCTTTTACAATTACTTCTCGGCATGCTTTATCAATATCAACTCGTTTACTACCTATATTTTTTCTCCGCTTTTCATACATATTGGATGCATCAAGTAACTGTACTTTTCCAATACGATGTTTCGGTTTATCTTTCGTTAACACCCATACATATGTAGCAATACCCGTATTGTAAAAGGAATCATTAGGCAGCTGGACAATAGCTTCTAAGTAATCATTCTCAATGACATGACGACGGATTTCACTTTCTCCACCCCCGGCATTTCCACTAAATAAAGCTGAACCATTATGTATAATTGCCATTCGTCCAGTGTCTTTTAGTTTACTTAAACCATTTAATAAAAAGAGAAGTTGACCATCATTCTTCTTGGGTAGCCCAACACTAAATCGACCTGCTTCTCCATGGTCATGTTCTTCTTTTACTTTTTTATACTCTGATTTCCAATCTGTCCCAAACGGAGGATTGGAAATACAATAGTCAAAGGTGTAACCCTCGAATTGATCTTCCGTTAGTGTGTTTCCTAATCTCATATTATTTGAATCACCATTTCGAATCATCGTATCTGCCTTGGCAATCGCAAAAGTTTGTTCATTAATTTCCTGTCCAAAAGTCGTAACATCTGCCTCGGCATCTAATGCTTGTAATCGTTCTTCCATTGCACTCAGCATCTGGGAAGTACCCATTGTCTGGTCATATACTGTTTTTGCAACACCTTCATCAATTAATACATCTTTCTCTTCTGCAATTAATAGATCTGTCATAAGGTAAATTATGTCACGACTGGTAAAGTGGGAACCTGCTTCCTCATCATAGCTCTCCGAAAACTTTTTGATAAGTTCTTCAAATATGTACCCCATATCGGTGCTTGTAATTCTGTCTGGCCCCATGTATGCCTTTTCCGAATTAAACTCTTGGATGATAAAGAATAATTTATCATTATTGGCAAGCTTCCTTATCTCTCGTTCAAATTCAAAGTTCTTTAAAACGTCTTGGACATTTTCAGAAAAGCCATTTAAATAGGCTAGAAAATTTTCTTCGATATTATCTGGTTCAGCAAGAAGACGTTCAAAAGTAAAATTGCTTACATTATAAAACCCATATCCAGAAGCTTTTTGTAGGAATCCTTCTTTTACTTCTAAATGCTTTACTTTTTGATAGGTTTCTTGTACTTTGTCTCTAGTTGGTAATAACGTATCATGAAAGCGTTTTATAACAGTCATTGGAAGTACAACTTCTCCATACTGATGTGGTTTATATAATCCTCGAATTGAATCTGCTATACTCCAGATTAAATTTGCTTTTTCTTGAATATTTAAGCCTGTTTGTTGGTGAAACATACTTTCATTCATTCATACAACCCCACTTTTAAAATTCTATTAAAATATGTATTGTTTTCTTTAAAGATAACACAAAAGACACATAAATAACACAAACCCACTTTATAATCAGGTTCTCAAAAGCCTTTAGTTTAAAAGTCGACATATTTTTTGCCTTAAATTCTTTATAATCATACAATGATGATTCATACATGTTTATTTAACGGTGAAAATGAGGTATACTATATATAGAAACTCATACAATAATAAAAGACCGCCCATGCTGGCACATGGAACGGTCCAGTGTGTAAAAGCCCTTCAAGGGGGCAGCTCACATATTTAGGTCAGAAAAGTAACCAACCAAAATGCGGCTAGGCATTCATCGGGGGGTTACTTTTTTTGTTCTGACAGTATAGCTACAACTAATGTTGCGAATGCGATCATTAGAAACAATGCTTCGAATACTGTCATCGTATCACCCCCTTTCAAAAAAGGGGTGAGCTACCACCCATGAAAGCCCTATTACACTAATAGCAAGTATATCAAACTATTAAGATTTTCACATCATATCCATGTCTACTGTTTGTAGTTTTTTCTTCTCATTTTTGTCTTTCAACCAAGCATTAATATCAAGTCTCTCATTTTCAAACAAAAGACCATAAACCGCCCCATCAAGTATCATTTTCTGTTCGTCAGTAAGATTACCTTCCTTTCTAGCCTGATGATGAGGATTTAAAAATTCGCCATCACCAACATCTAGCCGCTCCATATTAATAACTTCCATCTTTGAATTCTTGCTCTTAGGAAAAACAATGCTATACCGTGTTTTATAGTATCTATTATCATCCTGATATCTTTCCTCCAGCTTCTCCATAAATGCATTACCTTTTGCAAAATCCATCATCGAATCAGAGTCTAATTCTGGTGCTTCTGACCATTCAATGAATATTTGTGGGAGCTCAACATCCAAATCATATCTCTTTAACCATGCCTTGCACTTTACGACATGATCAAATTCTTCCGTCCAAGCGTCATTTGTGGAATTATCCACTCCTACAACTACATCACCATCCACACAAAAATACAATCCTTTTGTGTACTCTTCTTCCTTATAATCAATTACATACTCCATTGCTGCTTGATTAATTTCTGTTAGAGCGTATAAGTCTTTCCTGTCTTTAACAGCTTGTAAGAACACATCTTTTCCATTTTCCATGCTTTTCTCCTGTTCTTTCATCAATTCAGGTTCCATGGTTTCCATAAACTCAACAGCTGCCCCCCTTACTTCTTCAAGTAATTGCGCTTTATCCTTTAATTCCTTTCCTTGTGTCCAGTTGGCAAGATAGCCTAAAGAATAATCACTTGTATCAATATCAAAGTACGAGGCTACTGCATAAGCTGTCATTTCCGCTTGGAATTCTTTTTCTTCTGAAGTTAGATTGAAATGCTTACCGGGTGTACCATGCAACTTGGCATGGGCCAATTCATGGATTAATGTTTTCACGTTTTGCAATTCGCCATTGCGAGGATTTAAACCAATATGATTCTTTCTACCATCTATTCCTTGGTAAAATGCACCTTTAGCAGCACCTAGTTCCTCCATAGGCTCGCCAATCGTCACATCCAGTTTATCTCCCACTTTTTGCAGGGCCTCTAACATATTTTGATAGTTTGCAATGCCCCCCTCCAGCCATCTATTCGGAAAAATATCTGGAAGATCACTAGCTTTTGCATCAGTTTGCGAAACATCGAAAACGCTGCCCTTTCCAAAATACAACCCACTTCCCTTTTTCTCTAATTCCCCTTTGTTGATTAATTCTTTTTCCTGCTCTGTCGCCTTTTTGATACTTTTCCATCTGCCGCTTTCATCTTTAAATTTCGGCTGCGTCTTATTTGGCACTAAAATTTGAATGGCTTTTTCTCCTTTTTGCACCTGAAAGCCTTTTTCCTGCCAAAACTTATAACTTCCTACTGCTTGCGCTCCCTTAAATTGACTCTGAATTAAGGCTGTATTTCGTAATGAATATTGATAAAACTGCATCATGAAAGCTAGATGTTCGGCCATTTGTTCAGGTGTTTCAAAATAGGATTCAATGGACTGATTCATCGTTTCTGTTAATTGCTTCACTTCTTCCTGTTTTTGTTCGAATGTTTTCCTTTTCATGAAATATCATCCTCCCGAAAAATAAAAGGGACTCCCACCAGGAAGCCCCTTAGATATATCAGCAATTTATTTGCTCAGCCTATTAATGTTTCATTATGCAAAATAAAAAGACCGCTATATCAGCGATCAACATCACTTTTTACATACAGTTTTCACTAAACGGCTTCCCCTTAGTGGTATTTCAAGCTGGTGCACCATCCAAGATGACTGCCTTCTCCTTTATATCCAATGGAATCAATGCTTCTTCATCTGCCTGATTTATCATTGCTAGGACATCCTTTGTGACTGCATCTACTTCAACTCCTATTTCCCCAGCGTCAACAATGAAGACAACACTAGCCTCTTTAATTTCCTTTACATACCCTAAATCAACCATCTTATTTGCTCCATTTACATACATATCCATCACAATCATCCTTTCGGGAATTCAAATATCATTTTTTGTTCGGTTTGATCATAGCGTAAATACGCATCAAACTTTTTTCCTTTTTTACTCGTAAAACCTTTAATCAAGTTGGATTTTTCGCCGTTCAATATCTTTTTAATGTTTGTCTGGCTTATGGATTTGCCTAGGAATTTCTTCGGTAACGTAAATGTACATCCTTCACGATAACGGCTGCATCCATAAAATTTTACTTTACCTTGAATCTTTCCATCTTCATGATTACAACAGGGACAATCACCAATAAAAGATTTTTCATTCACCTGTTGCAATGCCTTTTCCATGTCACCAATCTTCTTAGGTGCTTCTTGCATCAAAGACTCAATCATTTGTTTTATTTTATCGAGAAACACTTCTTGCGATCCTTTATTTTCCCCAATTTTATTTAGATACGTTTCCCATTTCGCTGTCATCTCCGGACTAGCAAGTAACGTTCCTTCTACGGCCTGACAAAGTATTTTCCCTTTGTCTAATACAGTTACTTGATTCTTTCTAATCTCAATATACAATTGGTGTTTTAAAGTTTCTATGATACTTGCTCTCGTTGCCTCAGTTCCAATGCCTTCGCTTTCTTTCAAAGTATGCTGCAATGCTTCGTCATCTACCTCTTTTCCAGCGTATTTCATCACATTAATCAGTTGCCCCTCGGTATAATACTTAGGGGCTTTTGTCTGTCCTTTCGCTATTTCTACATTAACTTGGCAAGCTTGATCTTTTTCCATTGCTGGTAAGACCGTTTCTTTTTTCCTTGCCTGTTGTTGATTCTTAAATAATGATTTCCAGCCTATTTGTTTTTCTACTTTTCCAGTCACTTCAAAGTTAATCCCTTTCACACCAACCTCTACCTTCGTTTCTTCATATTCATAATCCGGAGCAAACATCGCTAAAGTAGTTGCAATCACTTCTTGATAAATATTCTTTTCTTTTTCGTTTAAAGCACTAAAATTTGGCGTTTGTTTTGTTGGAACAAGGGCATAGTGTTCAGCAACCTTCGTATTATCTACATATCGCTTCTGGGCATCAGGATAAACAACTTCAACATCTACCCCGATACATTCTTGATAGTTCGATAAATTGTTTTTGATATAACCAAATTCGCTATCAGTTATAAAGTGACTGTCCGTCCTAGGGTAAGACAGAACTTTCTTTTCGTATAGGCTTTGTGCAATCTTTAATACTTCGGACGGACTGTACTTCCATTGCTTGTTTGCCGTACTTTGCAAGGAAGATAAAGAATGTAGCTTTGGTGACTTTGTTCTTTTCAGTTCTTTTTTCACTTCTTGAATAATACCGTTATTCATGCCAAGCAGAATGCCTTGTTCTTGCAATACTTTTTGGGCCTCTTCTTTTGTTGCAAAGCGTTGTTTATGTTTCGCTTCAAACGAACCATTTGGCACTTGGACTTTCCCTTGAAAGGTAAAATAGTCTTGGGAAACAAAATCCTCAATTTCCTTTTGACGTTTGTATAATAAATAAAGGGTAGCTGTTTGTACCCTGCCAACGCTGAATACGCCTTTCATCCCTTTCTTTTGTAATAGCAATGTATATAATCTGGAAGCGTTCATTCCTACTAGCCAATCGCTATATTGCCTTGTTTGCGCTTCTTTATATAATAAAAGATAATTATTTCCGTTGTTTAAATGACGGAATCCTTTTTGTATCTCATCCACTTCTAAAGAGTTAATCCACAATCGTTTTGTTGGTTTATGTGATGCGCCAGCAAGTGATAAAATACATCTTGCAATGTTTTCACCTTCTCGGTCACAATCGGTTGCAACAATAATTTCCGCTGGATCATTTAAAAGTCTTTTCACTATATTGAATTGCTTTTTCTTATCTTTACTAACCTGAAATCGAAACTGGTCCGGAAACATGGGTAATTGATCTAACCTCCATACTTTCCATGTCTCGTTATATTGTTCAGGGGAAAGTAGTTCAACTAAGTGGCCATACCCCCAAGTGATATATGCTTTCTCCTTAAAAAAGCGACCATCATTTACTTCTATATAACCATCTTGTTTCTTTGTATGTTGAAGAGCATCTGCATACGCTTTTGCTTGACTCGGCTTTTCAGCTAAAATTAATGTATGTCCCATTAAAACGTTCTTCCCCTTTCTTTTGCTCACATTTCTATTTCAAATGCATGTTGTTTACTGTCTTTTGTCTTTGCCTGCTTTTCAATGAGTTTTCTATAATCTTCATTGCTGCTTACATATTCGGGAATATCTTTCGCAAAGGAATAGACATTCTTTTTTCCGACAATAAAATGATCCAAAAGCTGTACATCCAATTTTTCGGATATCCGTTTTAAATCTCTAGTCACATTTTTGTCTTCAGCACTTGGTTCCGGTATGCCTGAAGGGTGATTATGAAAAACGGCAACCTTTGATACATCTTCTCGCGACAATAATTCCTTTGTAAATACCTTCTTATCCACTATACTTGCATTGGGTGACCCTTTGAAAAGTTCTTTAACAGCTAGAACTTTCCCATCAGCATCACAAGCAATTACTCCAAACGATTCTTGCCAATCATACTGATAACCAACTTTCAAGCTTTTCTTCACCTTTGCATTATCTTTCAACATATGAGATCCAACAATCTCTTGATTAGCGAAAAAAGAAGTAAATTCGTCAAATCCTTGGTAGGTGTTTATGCCATTTTGCAGATTGTAAGCTGTCTTGGTATGACTTTCACTTTCGGCAACATTATTTACAGATGGTGCATATTTATCACGACTATATGGAATCATTTCCTTACTGGATGTGATTGTGTCACTGAATTCGTTATAGATAAATCCATCAATCACATCTATCCCAAATGTTTTAAAATAATTGGTCATTTCCGCTTCCTTACCAGTAGACGTAGAACTGTTTGATAAATTAAACATGGATACACCGCCTGCATGTAAACCTTCTTTCAACACTCTTTTCAAATCATCTTGATCATGGTGCTTATATCGGCTTAAATGCAGTGGCTCATTTTTGGTGGAACAAAACACAGATACCATTTCATCCTTGTCGGGCATTTTATTCTTCATCACGAATTCTATAAAATCTTGCGGGGAAGAGATTCCTGCTTCTTTGCTGCTCATTTGTCCTTTTGAAAAATCTATAAAATCCACTAAACTTCTTACGGAATCATCATCCTTTGTTACCTTTTGATAAAGTTCCTCTTTGGACGTGCAGCCAAAATGCTCATACAAATTATTCATCTGTATCACCGCCATTTTCTATACGGATGAGCAATTCCTTCAATAAAAGAACATCCTTATCTTCCGAATTCTCCTGCATAAACTTCAGTAATTCTTTTTGACTGTTAACACCAAAGTAATCTAAAATATTCTTTTGGCTATTCTTCACTTAAATCATTCCTTTCTGTTGTGAAATCAATCGATAAGTTACATTAAAAAAACTGCATACAAAAAGCACAGAATTAATTATTAACAAATAATGTCTGTGCTTTTAAAAGTGCTATTTACTTTTATAATCTTGTGAGATGGATGGATACCATCTTAAACAATCGCGCCCGATTGCGGAAGATTTATAGTGCTTTGGTTTCAGAAATTAATTCTTTTAAGTTTTCTACAGCTTGGCTTGTCTTATTGCTATCTGTTGAGAGAAGAAAAACAATTTCATCAATACGTTTTTTGTAGTTCATAGGCTTTATCGGAAAATCTTGAATCATGGCTACAGCCTTCTTTTCATTGATGCAGTACACCTTGTTTTTCGCAAAAATAACTTGATTCAAACAAGAAATACTTCGAAAACAATGACCCATTACATATGAAATATCATCTTTATTAGCATTGGTCTCCATAAACATCAGGGAAAAAGAAGCTTCAAAAGAAAAGTATTGAATCATCGCTTCTCTAAATTTCTCGGGATAGGGTTCCGTTTTCTTTTTTAATTCAGCTAATGTGCCTTCAGGGTCAGATAAAACATTACAAATAGCTAATTCACCCATGTACATAGCATTCAAATAACCATGAGGGTGTCCTGTTTGATAATGAATGGATACTAGACCTGACAAACAGTCATCAATAACTTTACTGACTCGTTTAATATCACGAAAAATAAGATCTACATGGTAACCCTGTACAACTAACCAGCCACCACCATTTATCCATTCACCCCATTCACCTAAGGAAGTGATTAAATGCTCTTTTTTTTCGTCATTAAGATTTAATGCTGATTTTTCGATATCATTGGTATTAAACCCTTTTGATTCATCATAGTAAATTCCAATATCTATATCAGAATCCGGACTATGAGTTCCTCTTGCCCTAGATCCACCTAACACGATTCCTACCACACCTGGCAGTCCATCTAGTTCTTCTTTTATGTCTTGAATTATATTATTGACAGTTGCCATTATGTTTCACTCCAATCTTATTCAATAATCTGGCCCGTTAATTGAACACCACAATCTAACAAAAGTATATCAAACATGCCGGAAAATTGTTAGGCTTCCATTAAATTATTCCTTCTCCATCAGTTGATCAAATTCATCCATATGTCTCTCTCGCTTGTAATCATGAAATGTTTTTCGCATCGCTTGCTTCAAACGAATAACGGAAACATGTAAATCATTATTTCCTCTTCCGTTGTACTGTTGGAAAAATGATTGCTGGTTTTCTTTTTCCAGTGCATGAAACTGTCTTATAGCTATTTTTTGTTTGAAGTCCGACATTCTTTCTTTCTTATCGACCGCACGCATTTCAGTTAGAATAGCGTTTCCCATACGCTTTTTAAGGTCATCTAATTTGGTGTTTTTATATTGTTGGTAATCACTTCCTTCACCGTACATTTCTTGCATCACATCTACTTCTTCATCCAATTTTGTTTCTAATGCTTGGATCTCTTCTGGATGAAACTGTTCTAAATAAATTTTATTTATTTCATTTATATATGGCCTGGCTTCATTGATAGATTTATAACCATAACGCCACTGTTTTCGGTCATCAGGCAAACGGTTCATCGCTTCTTTAAATAATGTTTCTGTTTTTTGGAAAGATGATAAGGAAATATTATTTTCCTTTTTGTATCGTATGGTCTCACGCAGCAATTCATCTATCTTATTCCGCTCATGGGCACGATCTAAAATAACATTGGCAACTTTAGACTTCATTTTGTCCAGCGTTTTAGGTTTTCGTTTGGCCCGATATTCTTCATGCCATGTATTCGATTCTTTATCCAATACATTCATTCGTTCTCTTGTTGGATGTGGCTCTACGGTTGCGACATGTACATGAATGTTATCTGTATTGTAATGCAGGGATGCCGTCCAAACTGCTGATTGCTGCATCCCTTCTGCCTGCAACATGGCTTGCATGGTTTCACGCACAACACTTCTCATTTTTGTTTCGTCAACGGTATGAGTAACTGCATTGTATAGTCCTTGCTTACTCAACCATTCATTATCAAAAGAGATCACATCTTGCCACATTGGCGATTCATTTTGCTGCGCTAATTGAAATAGTTCTTTAACTGTTTGCTTTTCTTTGGCATCCAATCTGTCTTTACTAGAGGTAAATAACTCCCCTTGCTTTTCCTCATCATCCATATAATCCATGAATTGATAGAACACATCAAAATCATTTTCTTTATCAGATAAGACATCCATTTTTACATGTTGTTTCGCATCCTCACGATCCATATAATTAATGTAATCGTTAAATGCACTCGACCTAGGTGTAACAAATTTACTTCTCAATACAACTGCTGGACTCATTGTTTACTCCTGACTTTCCGATTGAACTTGTTGCTTTAATTCTTTTTGCCGTTCATAATCTAATTTCTTTTTCCTCTGTTTATGAATCCGTTTTTGAACTAATTCTTCTGCTTGTTCCATTCCTTTTGTTTTAAATTCTTCCGTTGTAATTAAATTTTTGAATTTATTGACCAAGTAGTAATGGTTCATGAATTCCAGAATAATTTTCGTGTCACGATCAATGACATTACTTGCTACTTGAATGCGATTCATTTTCTCTTTGAGGAATGATAATTTTTCATCCAGCAAATCAGAAATCGTTTGTTTGAATAGAACATATTCTTCTTCTCTATTTTCAAAATAAGCATCTACCATTAGGGCAATGGCATTCGCTTGGGACGTATGTTTTTCGTTCGCTATCACTTTAATATTTTCTTTTGTTTCTGGACTTAACAAAAAGTATGATCCCTGTTTTTTCTCTTCTGTCATGCTCATTTTAATTCCCCTCCTTGTCATCTATTGCAAATGTTTTATCTAAAATGTGATCGGCTTCTTTTGGATTTAATCCAAGTGCATCACATAAAATTATATACAAATTAAGTGTACGTTTTTCCAAATAGCTTAAACGTTTGAACGTCATTTCCAATCCATCTGCAACTCGACTCACGGTCACATCTAATTCTTTTTCTGCTAACTTAATGCCATCAAATTTCACTGCATCCTCTACCATTCGTTTCAGTAATACATTCCTTGATACCTTTTGTTTTTTAGCTTCCTCATCCAACACTCTTACGGCACGAACATCTACATCCCGAATTTTTATTTCCATTCAAATCCACTCCTTCCGCACATCATATAGAAAATAGTAAAATCCCCGTTCACAAGAACAGGGATTGTTGAACAGGATAAGGGGAAAGTGTACCCACATAGCGTGGGTGACTAGGCAGCGCCTAGTTTTCCAGTAAGCCCATTTTTCCAGTCAAATATATACCTTTCATATAGGTGTTTCTTGCTGAATATATAGGTTTTATATAGACCTTTTAATGTTTATTTCCCCTCTTTTTCTGAAGGCTTATCTTTGTTTTTCTTCTTTTGCTGTTGCCTTTTCTGCTCCTTTTTAGATTCATCCTTTTTATTTTTGTCCTGCTTTTTCGCATCCTGCTTTTGGTGTTTTTCATGTTTCTTTTTCGCTTCTTGCTGCTGTTTCTGCTCTTCCGACTCTTGATTTTCTTCTACTGATTGACGTTCAGGATGAAGCAATTTATCGAGTTTTTCTTCCCGATTATCGTACTTTTCCTTGAGCTCTTTTACCTTTGATTTGTATGCTTCAATTTCTCCTTCTGCGCTGGAAATGGCATTCTCCTTTTTGTCAATTTCCTTTTCTGTTTCAGTTTGTTCTTCCTTCGTTTCAAATTCCATTTCATTTTTTAATGATGTTTTCTCCTTTGTTAAAGTCGCAATTAATTCCTGTTGGAAAGGAATATTTTCATCTATAATTGTAGATATTTCTTGTTTGATTCGTTCCATGTCTGTGGCAATTACTTCTCTTTGATATGCCTTATCCGATTTTGCAACAAGGTTCTTATTTACTTCAATCTCACGATAATCCCCCACAATGATCACATCTTCTGGCTTCGGCAAATCGGACTTTTCAATTTTATCTGTCTCCGTTGTAGCAACATCACTATCATTTTCCAGTTGTCGTTTATACTCTTGTTTCAATATTTTGTCGTCCCGATGCTCTGTCACAAATAAACCGATAACACGGTATTCAGTTGGAACATGTTCAATGTGAATGACCATCACATTGTCGGATTCATACACTTTTTTTGCTGGGTAGGTTTCTTTTGATGCCTTTCCCTTTGCTTCAAATGTAAATGTTGGTAGTTCTACTGCATCTGTACCCGTATGAACTGTTTCAATTGTTACCTCCATGAGTTGATTCTTCGGATTATATTCCCAACTCCTTAAAATTAATGTTGTCTGATTTAGTCCGTTAATTGATTTATTATATGGCGTTTGTGCGATTGCACTGTCATCATACATCCATGATTTAGACGTTAAAAAAACACCAAGCAAAATGCCTAGTGTAACGATAATACCAATATAGACTTTATTCTCTCTTCTGCGATTGAATTTACTTTTCACGCGACTAAATCCTCCTTCCCCTATCATTTTTTGCCTGTTAAAAATGATTTTACATACGGCATAGGTCAACCTTCTCTCCTTCCATTAAGATCTCAATATGAAGATGAGGTGCAGTTGATGCCCCAGTTGAACCAACATACCCTATTACATCACCTGCTTTTACTTCACTTCCAGCAGGAATACCTTTCTTGTCCATATGAGCATAACGGGTTTTAATGCCATTGCCATGGTCAACTTCTATATACCAGCCATAACCGTTCCCCATGTTTTCTATAGTGGAGTCAAATGTTGTTCCGTTCGATTCACTTATGGTCACTTTCCCATCTGCAAAAGATACAATCGGTGTATTCCTTATCCCAGCACTTGCAATGTCTATTCCAGCATGAAATGTGGTGCAATTTCCACATCCCGACCGATAACCAAAGCCGGAAGTAATGGTTTTGGTATATGGTGAAACCCAAGACTTACCACCGATTAATTCCATATCAACATGATCTTCTGCTTCACAATTCATGGTTAATCCACCCATGTTTGCAGTTAACTTTTTCATCGTTGGTATCCAATGTTTGTTTAAATTGTTTGGATCATTTTCTGCGCCAATCGGAGCATACACTTCCCCCAGTTGTTCAATTGTTACTAATCCATCTACAATAATACGATTATATAAAGTATCTGCCATGGCTTCTAAACCATCTTTTAATGTTGGAAAACGTTGTAGTGCTTGCCAATCTGTTGCAGGATCCATTAAGCCTCCAGGATTATTTTTATCAACTACCCCACTGGAAGTTCCGTAACCTGTTTCATGTAAAGCGATAGCACCAAAAAGAATTGGATCAATTCCCTTTTCTTCAGATAGTTCGATAATATCATTACCATATCCTTTGAAAACGCCTGAGCGATCTTCATGCTTAAAGTAACTATCCCATTCTTTTTGATTCATATCACCTGTTGGCGAACAAATATAACCACCTCCATCATCATCATCTTGATCATTATGTTGATGATCAACACTACCACTTAATGCACCAATAACCGCCATCAACAATGTACAAAGAACAAGAAAGATTAGGACAGGAATAATGTTCGCAATTAAAAAGCTACCCGTTCCTATGAGTAGCTTCTTCCTTATCATATGTTTTGCAAATTGTTTTAAATGCTTCACTACTTCTCCTTCCCCTCTCCTTCCATGTTTTGATTATTCGGTGTCACCATGTTGCTGACAATCCACTTATCACCTTCCTTTTGTAACGTCATATAGTATAACTGCATTGGTTTAGATGTTAATTTTCCTTTCACGGTGACATGCCATGTCGCATATGCGCCATACGTTATTTCTCCATCTTTTAAAGGTTGGGAGGCAAATAGATCAATTGTATTCAATTCTCTTTTTGCTTTTTCGTCTTTAAAGTTTTCAATTTCCTTTTGCACCTTTTCAAGATAATTTGCTGTAACTGTCCCATTCCACTTATCCCAATCCGTTATTTGTAGCAAATAAAGAGCAAGCACTTTTTCTGCCTGCTCTTTCGCCTGTTCCACCTCTTGTTCACTATATTGGATAATATATTTTTGTTCTAAATCGGCCTCTTCCTGAATACTTTCCGTTTGTTCATTCTGCTTATTTTCATCTTTTGTATTCGTTTCCTGTGCTTCTGAATTCTTATCTTCCTCATCTATTAATACATCGTTAATTTTAGCTTCATCTAAACCAGCCGATTCATTCATATCCTCTTGCTGTTCCGTTTTCCCAAACATTTCTTCCGGATCTTGTTCCTTTGGATCATCGGCAGTCCATTTCCATATACAAACAATCACAATTAAACCTGTCACTACTAATAGAAAGATAAACTTATAAAACATTCGCTTTTCATGATTATCTTCTCGCATCGTTTACAACCCTCCAGTGAACAGCTTTAATTCTTCTTCACTCGCTTCAATGGATAACATAATGTTTCCGACACCTGAAATACTTAATAAACAATCTCCCTGCTGGAGTTGAGGGACGTGTTCCAATTCGCTTTCCGTTAGCTGCCCTTCAAAAATTGTTCGTAAAGAGTCCAATGTGTTTGAATCTTGCTGCATCACAAACTTATATTGAGTTAGTTCAAATAACGTACGTATTTTTGTCACGGTTGCAGTGTCTTTATTATCTGGAACAAAGTCTCTGATGGATTGACTTGCTAAAATCATCCCACCAAAGTACTTACGGGCTTCTCTTGCAAAATCTGTTAAAAAAGAGACAGCTAACATATTTTCAGCATTAACTAAACGATGTGCTTCATCAATCATAATTAAAAATCGGACGGCATCATCAGGGTCAAACGTTTCACTCTGATACATCTGTTTCATTTGTCTTGCTCCCACTTGGATCAAGTTATCCCAGATTAAATTTAATGTATTATACATTTGTGCTTGAAACACATTCTTTTCCAATTTCGTCAGGTTACGGATAGAAAAGAAAATCACTTGTTCATCGGTGATATCCTGAATCGTTGTATGACCGTTAAACAATGAAGCGTAGCTGTTCACTAAGTTATCAACGACTAATTCAATTTTCTCCAACCGATCCACCCGTGAAATAGATAATTCAGGACGTATCGTTCGTTTCTCTGGGTTGTCATATAGCTGCTCTCGAATATATTCTAGCAAGTCGCTAAAGATTGGATATTCTTTGTTTCCCAATGTCGTCACACCTGTTGTTTTAGTTTTTTCCATAAAGCCCAGCGATTCATAAAACATGCGTAAGATCTTTTTAAATTCTTCAATTTCCTCTGTAGAAGGACTGCCAGCAAGAAATTCATAAAAGATAGCAACCTTTGATATATGTTGCATAAAGCACTGCTTTTCATATTGTTCAAAGCTTACCTGTTCTTCTTTGTAATTGCTTTTATCATCTGCCCGATAAATTTGGAGTGGATTAATAATCCCATCACTTCCA